>NZ_JBFUDR010000124.1:0-17340 GCF_056404615.1 Massilia sp. P2_C2
GCTGTTCGAGACCATCCCCGACCTGCAGCGCGCCGGCGACATCATGGGCGAGTGGATGGCGCTGCCTATCGTCTCCGACGTCATCGAGCACCAGGACCGGCTGCAGGAAGTCATGCTGGGCTATTCGGACTCGAACAAGGACGGCGGCTTCCTCACGTCGAACTGGGAGCTGTACCAGGCCGAGCTGAAGCTGGTGCAGGTGTTCGCCGCCGCCAACGTCAAGCTGCGGCTGTTCCACGGCCGCGGCGGCACGGTCGGCCGCGGCGGCGGTCCGAGCTACGACGCGATCCTCGCGCAGCCGCCGGGCACCGTAAGCGGCCAGATCCGCCTGACGGAACAGGGCGAGATCATCTCCTCGAAGTTCAGCAATCCGGAGATCGGCCGGCGCAACCTGGAACTGCTCGTCGCCGCCACGCTGGAAGCGGGCCTGATGCCGCACGACGCCGACCGCGCACAGGTCGAGCGCCTGGCGCGCTTCGAGCCCGTGATGGCCGAGCTGTCGCAACGTGCGTACAACGCGTACCGCGACCTCGTGTACGAGACCCCGGGCTTCACCGACTACTTCTTCGCCGCCACGCCGATCGCCGAGATCGCGGAACTGAACCTCGGTTCGCGCCCGGCGTCGCGCAAGTCGACGCGCCGCATCGAAGACCTGCGCGCGATTCCGTGGGGCTTCTCGTGGGGCCAGTGCCGCCTGCTGCTGCCGGGCTGGTTCGGCTTCGGTGCCGCGGTTGCCGGCTGGATCGACGAGGGCGACCGTGACGAACGCCTGGCGCTGCTGCGCGAAATGGCGCAGCACTGGCCATTCTTCGCGACGCTGCTGTCGAACATGGACATGGTGCTCGCCAAGACCGACCTCGCCATCGCCTCGCGCTATGCCGAGCTGGTGCCGGACGCGGAACTGCGCGAGCGCATCTTCAAGCGCATCGCGGCCGAGTATGCCCAGACGCTGAAGTGCCTGGAACTCGTCACGGGCAACGAGGAACGCCTCGTGAACAACCCCCTGCTGGCCCGTTCGATCCAGAACCGCTTCGCCTATCTCGATCCGCTGAACCACCTGCAGGTCGAGCTGATCCAGCGCCACCGCGCGCTGTCGGCCGAGGAAAAGGTCGACGAGCGCGTGCATCGCGGCATTCACCTGTCGATCAACGGGGTGGCCGCCGGGTTGCGCAATACCGGCTAAGCCGGCCACGTCGCCCCGCTTTGCGGCGGGGCGGCGCTTGTCATCGCCTGACCGAGATCCCGAACGCCAGGCTCAGGTCCGGCGTATTCCGGTTCAGGCCATGCACGACCATCACGTCGAGCATGCAATCCCGGTTCACGAGCCACGACACGCCGGCATCCGCCACGGTTTGCGTGCCGCCGTGCGCCGCACGCGCGATCCGTGGCGCGGCCAGCTCGGCGAAACCGTGCAGGCGCTCGCTGAACGCCTTGCCCAATGCCGCGCCGAACACACCATAGGTATAGTGGCTGCCTTCGTCGTCGCTGTCGCGCCCCACGCCCGGCATCACGCCGAGCGACCAGTCGTTGCCGAGATCCCACTCGGCCGGCAGATTCAACGACGGCCGGAAGCCCGTGCCGCGCAATGCGCGGCTAGCGGTCGGCAGCGCGACTTCCGCGATCAGGCCGATCGACGGACGCATGCCGTCCTGGTCGGCGATATGCCATTTGACGCCCGCGGCGCTCTCCGCCCAGCCGGCGTCCACCGTGTGCGCCCCCGTGGCCGGATCGCTGGCGTGCGCGATCATGCGGCCTTCCGTCTCCAACCGCACTTCCAGCGCGTCGGACAGGCCGATGCGCAGCAACACGGGCGTCGTCAGGGTGCGTACGTGGGCGTCGGGGTCGCGCTGGCGGTCCCATTCGAGGCCGACCTCCAGTTGCACGCGGTGCGCGCCCACTACCTGGCTGGAATTGGCGACGTCGGGGCGGTCGGGATTGATGATGTCGTCGTCCGCGCGCGCGGCCGGGAGAGACAGGATGCCAGCCAGCAGGCAGGCGCAGGAAGAAAGGCGAAAAAGCATCGGCAGATAGTATATGTGTACGGATACCGACAGTATGCCAAGGATGAGCCCGAGATGGACTTATGCCTGCGCTTTCCTGTCCAAACCGTAATCTGCCGGCAACAGCGACCATGAAAAACGCCGCGCGGCCCTTGCGGACGGCGCGGCGTTTACCATGACGGCGGCTTACTGGTTCTGCAGGAACGTCTTGAGCTTGTCCGAACGCGACGGCTGGCGCAGCTTGCTCATCGCCTTCGCTTCGATCTGGCGAATACGCTCGCGGGTCACGTCGAACTGCTTGCCGACTTCTTCCAGCGTGTGGTCGTTCGACATCTCGACGCCGTAGCGCATGCGCAGCACCTTCGCTTCGCGCGGGGTCAGCGAATCCAGCACTTCCTTGATCACACCGCGCATCGAGGCATGCATCGCGGCTTCGAGCGGGGCCAGCGTGGCGTTGTCTTCGATGAAGTCGCCCAGTTGCGAATCGCCGTCCTCGCCCATCGGCGTTTCCATCGAAATCGGTTCCTTCGCGATCTTCATGATCTCGCGCACCTTCGATTCCGGCATCTCCATCTTGGTCGCCAAGGTGGCCATGTCCGGCTCGGTGCCCGTTTCCTGCATGATCTGGCGCGAGATGCGGTTCATCTTGTTGATCGTCTCGATCATGTGCACCGGCACGCGGATCGTGCGGGCCATGTCGGCGATCGAACGCGTGATCGCCTGACGGATCCACCACGTCGCATACGTCGAGAATTTATAGCCGCGGCGGTACTCGAACTTGTCCACTGCCTTCAGCAGGCCGATATTGCCTTCCTGGATCAGGTCGAGGAATTGCAGGCCGCGGTTGATGTACTTCTTCGCGATCGAGATCACGAGACGCAGGTTGGCCACGGTCATTTCGCGCTTCGCCGTGCGGGCGCGCTTTTCGCCGGCCGCCATCTGGCGGTTGATCGTGCGCAGGTCGGCCAGCGGCAGCGCCACGCGCGCCTGCAGGTCGATCATGCGCTGCTGCAGTTCCAGGATCGCCGGGGCATTACGTTTCAGGACCGCGCTGTACGGATACGCGCAGTCGACTTCGCGCTGCACCCACTCGAGGTCCGTCTCGTTGCCCGGGAAGACCTTGATGAAGTGGGCGCGCGGCATGCCGCAGCGGTTCACGCAGATGTCCAGCACGGCGCGCTCGATCGAACGCACCTCGTCCATCTGGCCGCGCAAGGTGTCGCACAGCTTTTCCACGACCTTCGCCGTGAAGCGGATGCCCAGCAGCTCCGACGAGATCACGTCCTGCGCCGCGATGTAGGCCGGCGAGCCGTAGCCCTGCGTCTTGAACGCGTGGCCCATCTTGTCGAACTGCTTCTCGATGATCGAGAACTTGTCCAGCGCGCCCTTCTTCAGCGCAGCCAGCTGCTCGGCCGAGTAGCCCGCCGCAGCGCTGCCGCCGGCACCGCCCTCGTCCTCTTCTTCCCCGACGTCATCCTCTTCGTCTTCCTCGTCCTCGTCGGCGGCGCTCACGGGCGCGCTTGCCGCGGCGCCTTCGTTCGCGTCGATCAGGCCGTCCACGACGTCATCGATCTTCAGCTCGTCCGCGGCGATCTTGTGCGACAGGGCGATGATCTCGGAAATCGTCACCGGGCAGGCGGAGATCGCCTGGACCATGTCCTTCAGGCCGTCCTCGATGCGCTTGGCGATGGCGATCTCGCCTTCGCGCGTCAGCAGCGACACGGCGCCCATCTCGCGCATGTACATGCGGACCGGGTCGGTCGTGCGGCCGAAGTCGGAGTCGACGGTCGACAGCGCCGTGGCGGCTGCCGCTTCGACCTCGTCTTCGCTCGTCGGCGTGACGACGGCGTCCGACAGCAGCATCATTTCCGCTTCCGGCGCGCGCTCGTAGACGGCGATGCCCATGTCGTTGAACGTCGCGATGATGCCTTCGATCGCTTCCGGATCGATGATGTTTTCCGGCAGGTGGTCGTTGATCTCCGCATGGGTCAGGTAGCCGCGCTCCTTGCCCATATTGATCAGGTTCTTCAGCTGCTGGCGGCGCTTTTCCAGTTCCTCGCCCGAGAAACCTTCCTCGGTACCGAACAGGGTGGTGCCCTTGGCCTTGCGCTCGCGCAGCTTCGACGCGGCCTTCAGTTCGGCGCGCTCGACGGCGTTCAGCGCCGCGATCTCGTCGTTTTCCGGCACGAATTCGCTCGGCTTGCGGCCGCGGCGGCCCGGCACCTTCACCTGCGGCAGCAGATAGCCGGACGTGTCGATCGCGGCCAGCGCGGCGGCATCCGTCGTCGTGCTGACCGTGCCGGTGGCGGCGGCCGGGGTCGACGTCGCGGACGTCGGCTCGATGCGGCGCGCGGTGCGGGCGCGCACGACGCGCACGACCGGCTCGGCAGCAGCAGGGGCAGCCGGGGTCGGGGCTTGCGCCACGACAGGCGCCGGGGCCGCGACGGGCTCCGATGTGGCCGGGACGTCGACGGCCTTCAGCGCGGCCAGGCGCGACACGCGCTTCTTGACGATCACCGGCGGCGCGGCGGGCGCGGTCGGCATCGGGATCTCGTCGCCCGACTCGTCGGCGGCCACGGCGGCAACCGGCGCGATCACAGGTTCGGCAACCTCGGCGGCAACCTCCGCCAGGGCGGCTTCAGCCGGCACGGCGCCGTCATGGGCCTGCACGTCGGCGGCCTCGGCCTGCGCCTCACCCGCGGCGGCGATTTCGTCGAACTGTTCCGGCTGCAGTTGGGACGCTTCTTCGGCCTGGACCGCCTTCAGCGACGCCAGGCGCGAACGCGTCTTCACCACCGTCACCTTGGCAGCCGCTTCCGTTTCGAGGAAATACGAGGTCGCGGTTTTCGGCACCGACAGCTGCGCCGTGCTCTTGGCCGGCGCTTTCTTCGCTGTCAGTGTCAGGGTCTTGGCGGTGTTTTTCATATAACTTTCTCCAGTCGAGGCGTGGCGCGTGCCTGCGAAGTCAATAACCCACCTGGCCCGCGGCGCGGACCCGGTTGGGGGATGATGGGGATGGCCTTAGAAGCTAAGGGCGGAAGTCCGGATATCAAGCACTCCTGCCGCTGCCGCCGGCCGGCGGGCGTCGTCCCGGGCAGCCGGGTCGGACTGCGGAGCGCGCGCGCAAGGGGATCGGGCGGAACGGAGTGTGGTCGAAATCGCGGTTTAGCATGTCGGAACGAAAAAAAGCCCGTCAGACAACGGGCTTGAATCTATTTTCCAGGGGGAATAGAGGAGACGAACGCATTATGCCTTAAGGAAATTATTAGCGATAATTGAAATATCCGATAAGGGATATAACGACAGCGCATATTTCCCGCTCCCTTTGGCACGTCGAAAAACCGATAGACGGTTTTTCGAGGTGCCCCGTTTCCTCTTCCGGCCCCTGGCTGCGTCGGCGCAAGCCGCACGCAAGGAAAGAGGCGGATGATACACGATTTCTCGGCCGCGCGCCCGCCGCACTCGCATGAACTGATGGTCGCTCAATCAACGCAACGATTCGTCACACGGTTGAGCGGCACACGAGCGCCGCTGCCATGCTATCCTTCCGCTTCCCGTTCTTACCATGAAGTCAATGAATACGATGAGTCCTGTCGCCGAGCTCCCCGACGCCACCGAAAACGCCACCCACGCCACTCCCGAGGCGCTGCCTGCCGACGGCGCGTCGCAGGCCCCGGCTCCGGAGGCCGCGGGTGCGGATGGCCAGTCCCCGCGCGCCCTGCTCAAGCAACTGCAGCAGCAGTTCGTGGCGTTCCGCAACTGCCTGCCGCTGGCGATCGGCATCGACAAGCAGGTGCTGGCCCGCCTGCCCGGCCTGAACCGCAAGACGATGCGCGCCGCCCTGGGCATCCACACGGGTTCGATGCGCTACCTGCGCGCGATGGAAAAAGCCACCATCCGCTACGACCTGGACGGCAATCCAGGTGCCGAGGTGACGGAGACCCACCGCCTGCACGCGAAGGAATTGCTGCAGCAACGCTTCAAGAAGGAAGCCGACCGCAAGAAGGCGGAACGCGAGGCGGCCGCACAGGCGGAAGCCGACCGCAAGCGCCAGGAAAAGCTGCAGTTGCTGGCTTCCAAGTTCGCGAAACGCTGAACGGCCGCGCCGGATGAGCGAGGCCGAGGACGCCCTTCCCCCTTACGAGGGCATCGCACTGGCCGACGTGCGCCTCGTCCGTTCGCGCCAGGATGCGGACGGCGCGCTGGCCGCCCTGCTCGCCTCCGACGCGATCGGCTTCGACACGGAATCCAAGCCCACGTTCCAAAAGGGCGAGCAATCGACGGGGCCGCACCTCGTCCAGCTCGCAACGGACCAGCACGCTTACCTGTTCCAGATCGGCGCCAGGCCCATCCCTGCGCCGGTGCCGTTCGCGTCCGGCGACGCCGCGCCGGCCGCCATCCCGGGCATCGACGTGCTGCGCGCCGTGCTCGAATCGCCCGCGATCCTGAAGGTCGGCTTCGGCCTCGGCGACGACCTGCGCCGCCTGCGCGCCAAGCTGGGCATCGAGACGTGCAACGTGCTCGACCTGTCGACCGCGCTGCGCCGCGGCGAACGCAATGCACTGGGCGCAAAGACGGCCGTGGCGCGCTTCTTCGGCCAGCGCCTGCAAAAATCGCGCAAGATCACGACCACGAACTGGGCGCTGCCGCGCCTGTCCGACAAGCAGATCCTGTACGCGGCCGACGATGCCCATGTCGCCCTGCGCATCTACCGCCACTGGCGCGCGAATCCGCCGCCACCGTTGCCGCCGAAACCCATCATGGGCGGACCGCGGCAGGCCGCGCAACCCAAGCCACGCTCGTGACACCCCGGCTTTACGCAATCCTGGCGGCGACGCTGGCGCTGACCGGCTGTTCGCGCAGCGACGCGCCCGTCGACGGCGCCCACGTCTTCAAGCCCTGCGCCTCGTGCCACCAGATCGGCCCGAACGCGCGCGGCGGCTTCGGGCCGCAATTGAACGGCCTGTTCGGCCGGCGCGCGGGTGCCACGCCGGACTTCGCGTATTCCGACGCCATGAAGACGTCCGGCATCGTGTGGGACGAGCGTACCCTGGCCGCCTTCTTGCGCGATCCGGACAAGACCGTGCCCGGCACGAAGATGCGCTTCTGGGGCATCCACGACGACCGCGAGCTGGCCGCGTTGATCGCCTGGCTGCGCAATTACCAGGACGTGCACTGAGCAGGACGTGTGCTGGGCACGCCAACCTGTTATCGTTTTCAAAATATTGCGTCGAAAATAATACAGCGCGGTATCATGGCGTTTGTACTTTCTCGTCGACCACAGGACTTTCATGCCAGCCACGGTTTTGCGCTACTCTCTGCTTTGCGCCGCCCTGCTGCCCGCGCTTTCCGCACTGGCCCAGCCGGAACGCGGCGTGCCGGACACGCTGGCCCGCCGCGTGGCCGCGTGCACGGCTTGCCATGGCAGTCCGTCCGCGCCGCCGGCGTCGACGGGGCCGCGCTACTACCCGCGCATCGCCGGCAAGCCGGCCGGCTATCTGCTTAACCAATTGCAGAATTTCCGTGCCGGCCGGCGCCAGTACCCGCTGATGACCTATATGGTCGAGCACCTGTCCGATGACTACCTGCGCGAGATCGCGGCGTATTTTTCGACCCAGCACCTGCCCGCGCCCGTGCTGGCGCGCGCGAGCCTGCCGGCGGCGCAGATGGAGCGGGGGCGTGAACTCGTCATGCGCGGCGATCCGGTGCTGAAGGTGCCGGCCTGCATCGCCTGCCACGGCCAGCGCCTGACGGGCGCCCTGCCCGCGATCCCGGGCCTCCTGGGCCTGCCGCGCGACTACATCAACGCCCAGTTCGGCGCCTGGCGCAACGGCACGCGCCGCACCCACGCACCCGATTGCATGGCGACCATCGCCGGCCGGCTCTCGCTGGAGGACGTGACGGCGATTTCCGGCTGGCTGGCGAGCGAACCGGTGCCGGACGACGCCAGCCCGGCACCGGATGTGACCCGCCCGATGCCGCTCGCCTGCGGCAGCCAGCCGGAGCGGCCATGAAGCGGATCGTGCTCGGGACGCTCGTCGCGCTGGCCCTGCTGGCACTGGCCGCCGTGCTCATCGCCTGGCCGCGCRCCGAATTCATTGCCGCGCGTACGCCGCAGGCCTGGGCGGGCACGCCTGCCAACGTCGCCCGCGGCGCCTACCTGGCCCGCGCCGGCGACTGCATGGCCTGCCACACGGCACGCGGAGGCACGCCCTATGCCGGCGGACGCGCGCTGGCGACGCCGTTCGGCACCATCTACGCCCCGAACATCACGCCCGACGCGGCGACGGGCATCGGCGCCTGGACGGCCGACGACTTCTGGCACGCGCTGCACAACGGTGTCGGCCGCGACGGCCGCCTGCTGTACCCGGCCTTCCCGTACACGAACACGACGAAGGTCACGCGCGACGATGCGGACGCCCTGTACGCCTACCTGCGCAGCCTCGCGCCGGTGCGCCAGGCGAATCGTCCGCACGCCTTGCGCTTCCCGTACGACCGGCAGATCGTGCTGGCCGGCTGGCGCCTGCTGTACTTCAAGCCGGGCGTGTACGCGCCGCAGCCGGCGCGCGACGCGGCATGGAATCGCGGCGCCTATCTCGTCGAAGGCCTGGG
The DNA here is from genome assembly GCF_056404615.1 of Massilia sp. P2_C2. Taxonomy (NCBI): domain Bacteria; kingdom Pseudomonadati; phylum Pseudomonadota; class Betaproteobacteria; order Burkholderiales; family Oxalobacteraceae; genus Massilia; species Massilia sp. P2_C2. Next base: position 8,613 of record NZ_JBFUDR010000124.1, read on the forward strand.
CCATTGCGGTGCCTGCCACAGCCCGCGCAACGGGCTCGGCGCGACGGGCAGCCGGCTGTCCGGCGGCCGGATCCCGATCGTCGGCTGGTACGCGCCCGCGCTCGATTCCGATAACGAGGCGGGCCTCGGCAACTGGGACAACGCCCACATCGTGCAACTGCTGCGTACGGGCGCCGCACCGCGCGGCGCCGTGTTCGGGCCGATGGCGGAAGTGGTGGGACAAAGCCTGCAGTACCTGACGGACGACGATGCCGCCGCGATGGCGGCCTACCTGAAATCGCTGCCGCCCGAGCCCGCCCCGCGCCGCCCTGCCGCGGCGCCGTCCGAGGACGTCATGAAGGCGGGCCGCGCACTGTACGAACACCACTGCGCCGACTGCCACGGATCCGACGGGCGCGGCACCGGCGTCGCCGGCCATCCCGCCTACCCGCCGCTGGCGGGCAATGGCGCGCTGACGATGACGGACCCCGTCAACGCCATCCGCATCGTGCTCAATGGCGGCTTCCCGCCGGCAACCGCCGGCAATCCGCGGCCGTTCGGCATGCCGCCCTACAGCCCCGTGCTGGACGATGCGGAAATCGCGGCCGTCGTGACCTATGTGAGGAATAGCTGGGGCAATGCGACGCCCGCGGTAACGGCGCCGGACGTCAACCGATGGAGGGCCGTGCCCATCGATTGAATATTTTTGCGGTAGGAAATAATTGGCGAGTATTTACGTGAGATGTGCATACTACAATAATGCCTTCTGTGCGGCAACACATGTGTTCGCATCTCGCCTGACCTCTCTCATGAACCCTGTTTCCGCCGCACTATCCCTGCACCGTCTCCTCTTCACCACCCTGTTCATGCTCGCGCCGCTGGCCCAAGCCCATGCCGGCAGCATCAGCGGTCTCGTCGACAAGACCTGGATCGAAATCGACAGTCCGAATTTCCGGGTCGTCACTGAACAACCGGAAGACGCCGCCCGCCGGATGATCGTCGACCTGGAGAACCTGCGGTATATCTCCAACCGGGTACGCGGCGCGCAATCGCTGGACGGGCCGCCGCTGACTATCGTTGCGATGAGCAAGTTCAGCTTCCGGGCACTCCGCCTGCCCGAGAACTGGGCCGGCGTATTTTCGCTGTCGCGCTACGGCTACGCGGCGCTGGCCGAGCTCGACCACTACGCCGAATCATCTGACGAAAAGAATTTTTCCCGGGTGACGCTGCTGCATGAATACCACCATTTCCTGATGCATTACTCGCCCGAGACGACGTCATATCCGAAGTGGTATGACGAGGGCATGTCCGAATACTGGTCGTCGCTGGTCATCCAGGACGGCATGGCCTGGTTCGGCAAAGGCATCGGGCGCGAACGAGGGCTGGCGGACGGATCACGCAGGTCGCTTTTCGACACGAAATGGCTGTTCAGCTCACCCAAGCTCACATTCGACAATGAGCGTGAAAACGTCTCCGACGTCAGGTGGTTTTACGCACAAGCGAGTTACGCGATCCACTATTTCAATTCGAGCGCCGAATTGCGACGACAACTTGCCGATTATCTGCGCCTGCATAACATGGGCCTGACCCAGGACCGGGCCATGCGACTTGCGTTCAAAAAATCCTACGCCGAACTCGACAATGATCTCGCATCCTATGTGAATAGCTACTCCATCAAGGTACTTGGCTTCCCAACCGGGAAGGATGGCCTCCAGCTGCCCCAGGTCCAGGTCAAAGTGACCAAGCTCGACCAGCCGGTCATTTATGCCCTCCTTGCCGACGTGGTGCCGCGTTTCGGCAAGCGCGACAACAAGGCTTCCAGGGAACTGATAGAAACGAATCTCAAGCTCCACCCTGACGACGTCAATGCCAACACGATTGCCGTCACTTTCGACGCGGTCGACGATGCGGACACACGCCTGCCCGCGCTGCTGCAACGCCATCCGAACAATGCCCGCCYGCTCGCGACGCATGCCGAACGCCTGCGCAAGACGGCAATGGGCATGCACGATACCGGCGCGCCGGGCTGGGAACCGCTGCTACTGGAGGCGCGCGCACTGCACCGGCGCGCCATCCAGGTGGATTCGAACATACCGCTTGCCTACTACGGTCTCGGTTACCTCTACCCCTTCTTGCCGGAGAGCGAACCGGTGCAGGAAGGTATCGCCGGTCTGGACACCGCCGTCATCTACGAGCCGTCGCCCKATGGTTTCCGCGCGTTGGCACGCCTCTACCTGCGCGACAAGCAGTTGCGCAATGCACTCACGAGCATGCGCAGCGCCGTCGCATTCGATACCCGGGGCAGGCATCCTGTCGATGTCGTCTTGATGGAAAACCTCGAAATCCTGGTCGACTTGAATGGCGATGCCACGCCCGACGCCAAGGGTCTGCGCTACAAGAGCGGGGCCGTTTACGAGGGCGCGCTGGCCGACGGCAAACCGCACGGCAAGGGCAGATTGTCAGGTGTACACGGCAGCTACTACGAGGGCGATTTCGTACACGGGCTGCCATCGGGCCACGGCAGGCTCGTGAGCGAGCGCGGTGCCATCTACGAAGGCGATTTCCTGGCAGGCATGGCGCATGGGAAGGGCCGCATGACCTTTCCGGACACCAGCAAGGTGATGTCGTACGAAGGCGGCGTCACGGACGCCGTACCCGATGGTCCTGGCGTCCTGGTGACCAAGGATGGCCGGCAGGAGACCACGTTCCTGCGAGGCGAAGCGCACGGCGACGGGACCTTCACCCCGGCCCGAGGCGGCAAACCCATCAAAGGAAAATGGTTCTATGGCGCCTACCAGTGGCCGGCGTCCGACGACATCGTCTTCACCGGCGGCATCGATGGGGACGGCCGCCGTGACGCCTACGGCTGGTGCCGTGCCGGCGCCTCCACAAAGATCGACGAGTGCCGCTACAAGGATGATCGCAGGATCGCACTGGACGCGGACGTCGAGGATTGATCGGACGACCTTGGCACGACCGTGTCCAATATCGATAACACATGAAGGGAAACTCATGAAATTTGCAGTACAAGCCCTGCTGGGCCTGTCGCTGGCCTTCACCGGCCCTGTATTTGCCGCCAACACGGCGCCTGCCGGACAAGCTGCGGCCCCCACGCCCGCACACGTCAAGGCCGTACAAGACCTGCTCGGCACGATGCAGGTCGAAAACGTCTTGCGGGGCGTCGCCTCGCGCAGCCATTACCAGAACGACGCACAACGCCAGGCCGTGTTCGCCAAGCTCGCGAAAATACCGCCCGCGGAGGTTTACCAGCGCCTGGCGCCACAGTTGGTGCACGTCATTTCCGCCGATACCGCGACCGAGATGACCCGTTTCTACAACACCCCCTACGGCAAGAAGGTCATCTACGGCAAATACAACAGCCGTGGAGGCATGCTCATGCCGGGCATGGCGGCGGCAGTGCCGCCGGAAGAACAAAAGGAACGCAAGCGGGCCGCTTATGTAAAGGCAAGCAAGGAACTCGCGGATGCGGAACCCGTGATCGACCACGAAGCGTTCAAGCTTCTGCAAAAGATCGACAAGGAAAAGCGGTGATGTGATCGCGTCTGGAACAGCCCGTGCAACGCGGGCTGTTCGCCGACGATGCCGCCCCGGCCGGGCGCATGGTCACACCATTTCCGCAAACCCGATCCGATCCGTCGTCGCGGCCCGTGCATCGTCCAGGCCGACCGTGTGCGCGGCCAGCAGTTCTTCCAGCACGCTGTTCATCGTGTGGCAGCCGGCCCCGTGTCCGGCGTTCATGTGCGCGCGGATGGCGCCCAGGTCGCCGTCCTCGATCATCGCGGCAACCGGTGGGCTGATGGTCAGGCATTCCGTGGCGAGGTGGTAGCGGTTGCCCTGCTTCGACGGCAGCAGCGCCTGGCACAGCACGCCGCGCAGCGCATGCGCGAGGGCCTGGCCCTGCGCTTCCGAATTGCCCAGCAGGCGCAGCATCTTTTGCAGGCCCAGTTCGGTCGAGCGCGCGTGCAGGGTGGCCAGCACGAGCGGGCCGGATTCGGCCAGCGCCAATGCTTCCTGCGCCGTCTGGGCGTCGCGGATCTCGCCGATGACGATCACGTCCGGCCGTTCGCGCAGCGCATCCAGCGCGCCGAGGTAATAGCTTTCCACGTCGCCGTCCACGCCCACTTCGCGCTGCGTGATGATGCATTTGCGTTGCGGGATCAGGGTCTCGACCGGGTCTTCGATGGTGATGATGTGGCCCGAGCGCTGTCTGTTGATCTCGTCAAGGATGGAGGCGATCGTCGTCGACTTGCCCTGGCAGGTGTCGCCGATGATCAGCACGAGGCCACTCGTCAGGCGCGCGAATTCGCGTTCGTCCGCGTGCAGGCCCAGCGTGTCCAGCGCCAGCGGTTCCTTCGGGAAGCGGCGGATCACGCAACCGAGGCGCTTCTTGCCCTGGAAGCTGAAGCAGTTGGCGCGGATGCGCGCCGTGTGCAGGTCGATCGAGCGGTCGAACGCGCGCTCGGCGATGCGCTCGGACCAGTTCGGCTCGATGACGTCGAAGAACTCCTCCAGCTCTTCCTTCGTGATCGGCGAATCCGTCACCGCGACGAGGCCCTTCGGCTGGCGCAGCATCAGCGGACTGTTCTGGTGAATGATGATGTCCGAAAACACCAGCTTCGAATTCAGCAGGTGCAGGATCTGCTCGACCAGGGTGCCGAACACCGGATGGTCTTCGTTTTCGATATACGACAGGGTGGGGATTTGCGAGGACTGGTGGTATTCCATCATTCTTCGATGCGTCGGAAGGCTCTGATGAGCGATCCGGCCATTATAAAACCAGCATCGCGCAGAAATTCCAATTGGAAAGAATTTTTTGCTGACGCCAAGCTTTCCCCGTGCCCTGGCCGCCACAGTGGGATCCCGCACGGCAAACTGTTAGCGCTCGACATTTTCGTGTTAGCATCTTTTAAAACCGACAAACCGGCATTGGCCCTCCCGGGCCGCCGTGCCGCGATAACAGGAGACTACGATGATCGACCGACCGGCCCAGGCGGCCGCGCTACCTCACGCCCGTCCATTCGCAGGACGCCTCTCCCTCACCCCGCTGGCCCTGGCCGCCTTGTGCGCGGCAACGCCGGCGCCGGCGCAGCAGGCACCCTGGCTCGACCCGGCCCTGGCCCCGGAGGCACGCGCCGCCGACCTCGTCAAACGCATGACCCTGGAGGAAAAGGCGGCCCAGCTGGGCAATGACGCGCCCGCGATCCCGCGCATGAACATCCCGAAGTACAACTGGTGGAACGAGGGCCTGCACGGCGTCGCGCGTGCCGGCTACGCAACCGTGTTCCCGCAGGCCGTCGGCATGGCCGCGACCTGGGACGAAGCGTTGATGCACGACGTGGGCGACGTCATCGCGACGGAATTCCGCGCCAAGTATCTCGCGACGCGCGCGCCGGACGGCGGCACGGACTGGTATCGCGGCCTGACTGTCTGGTCGCCCAACATCAACATCTTCCGCGATCCGCGCTGGGGCCGCGGCCAGGAGACGTATGGCGAAGACCCGTACCTGACGTCGCGCATCGCCATCAACTTCATCCATGGCCTGCAGGGCGACGACCCCACGTCGTTCAAGACGATCGCCACGGCCAAGCATTTCGCCGTGCACAGCGGACCGGAATCGAACCGCCACCGCGAGGACGTCCACCCGTCCCCGCATGACCTCGAGGACACCTACCTGCCGGCGTTCCGCGCCACCGTCACGGAAGGCAAAGTCGCCTCCGTCATGTGCGCCTACAACGCCGTCAACGGCATCCCGGCCTGCGCCAGCGACGACCTGCTCGATGCGCACTTGCGCCGCGCCTGGGGCTTCAAGGGCTTCGTCGTGTCGGACTGCGGCGCCGCCGCCAACATCTACCGCGACGACAGCCTGCACTACACGAAGACACCCGAGCAGGCCGTCGCCGCTTCGTTCACGGCCGGCATGGACCTGATCTGCGGCGATTACCGCAACAAGATGACGACCGAGGCCGGCCCCGTCGCGAACGCCGTGCGCCAGGGGCAGTTGCAGGAAGCCGTCGTCGACCGCGCCCTCGTGCGCCTGTTCGAATACCGCATCCGCCTCGGCCTGCTCGATCCGAACCCGCCGCAAGCCTATCCCGGCGTCAAGCCGGACGACAACGACACGCCCGCGCACCGCGCCGTCGCGCTGAAGTCGGCCCAGGAAGCGATGGTCCTGCTGAAGAACGACGGCCTGCTGCCGTTGAAGAGCGCGCCGAAGACCATCGCCGTCATCGGCCCGAACGCGGACAGCGAGGATGCGCTGGTCGGCAACTACAACGGCCAGCCGTCGCATCCCGTGACGGTATTGGCCGGCATCCGCGCCCGCTATCCGGATGCGAATGTGCTGTATGCGCCGGGCACGGGCCTCGTCGGCCCGGCCGAGCCGCCCGTGCCGGACGCCTGCCTGTGCGTCGACGCCGCCTGCCGCACGCCCGGCCTCAAGGCCGAGCACTACGCCGGGCCCGGCCTGGCCGGCACCGCGACGAACGCGGCGGAAAAGAATGCCCGCGCCGCCTGGCAGGAAGGCGGCCATGAGGCGTCGACGCGCTGGACGGGTTACCTGAAAGCGCCGCGCGCGGGCGCCTACAGCCTGCGCTACCTGAGCAATGCCGGCTACCGCATCTGGCTGGACGGCAAGCTCATCGTCGATGCGTGGGACGTCGTGGACTCCCCGTCGATCGAGGCCGGCAAGGCCACGCTGCAGGCAAATAAAATGGTTCCGATCCGGATCGAGGCCGTGCAGCGCGGCGCGCGCGGCGACCAGAAACTCGTGTGGAGCACGCCGGTCGATGCCGGCAAGGAAGCGGTCGACCTGGCCCGCCGTGCGGACCTCGTCGTGTTCGTCGCGGGCCTGTCCGCCAACCTGGAAGGCGAGGAACTCAAGCTGCAGGTGCCCGGCTTCGCGGGCGGCGACCGCACGAGCCTCGACCTGCCGGCGCCGCAGGAACAGCTGCTGGAACGCGTCGTCGCGGCCGGCAAGCCGACCGTGCTCGTACTGATGAGCGGCAGCGCGTTGTCCGTCAACTGGGCCGACAAGCACGTGCCCGCGATCGTCCAGGCCTGGTATCCGGGCGGCGAAGGCGGCCATGCCGTGGCGGGCCTGATCGCCGGCGACTACAGCCCGGCCGGACGCCTGCCCGTCACGTTCTACCGCGGCGTGGACGGCCTGCCCCCGTTCGGCGATTACCGCATGGATGGCCGCACCTACCGCTACTTCAAGGGCAGCGTCCTGTACCCGTTCGGCCACGGCCTGTCGTACACGAGCTTCCGCTACGCCACGCCGGCGCTGTCGGCACCAGGCATCGCGGCCGGGTCGCCGGTCGACGTCGAGGTCGAGGTGGCGAATACAGGCAAGCGCGACGGCGACGAGGTCGTGCAGCTGTACGTGGCCAAGCCGGGCGACGCCGCCAACCCGACGCTCGCCGGTTTCCGCCGCGTGCACCTGAAGGCCGGCGAGCGTACCCGCGTCAGGCTGGCGCTGGATGCGCGCGCCCTGTCGCAGGTCGACGCGGCCGGCGCGCGCAAGGTGATGCCCGGCGCGTACACGGTCTACCTGGGCGGAGGCCAGCCCGGCCATGCGCAGACCGTGAAGGCGGCGCTCACCGTGACGGGCACGCCGGCCGGGCTGCCGAAATAAGTCTGCCGGCGCAAGCATGCACGCGGCTCAACCCGCATGCATGCATTCCGGTGCGCCGTTCGTGCGTTTTGTCGCAAACCGGCCCCTGGAGACCGGCCTCCCGCTTACGATGACCACATCGACATCAAGCATTCTGGGGAGAACATCATGATCAAGCCCGCACGCCGCCATTTCATCGCCGCCGCCGCCCTCGCCTGCCTCGCCATCGCGCCGCAGGGGCAAGCCGGAGACTGGAGCTGGGGCCGGAATGRACAGGTGCAAGGCAGCGGCAACGTCCAGCGCCAGGCGCGCGACGTCGCCCATTTCAACGGGCTCGCACTGTCCCTGCCGGGCAATGTCGAGATCCATTCCGGCAGCGGCCGGGAAGGCTTGACGATCGAGGCGGACGACAACCTGCTGCCGCTGATCGAGACCGTCGTCGAGGAAGGCACGCTGAAGATCCGCGCGAAACGCGACACGAACCTGCGCAGCCGCAACCTGAAGGTCGTCGTGCAGGCGCGCGACATCGACAGGCTGGCGCTGGCCGGGTCGGGCAATATCGATGCCGACGTCGTGCGCGGCGGGCGCGTCAGGTTCGACGTGGGCGGCTCGGGGTCGATCAAGGTCCGCCGCGTCGAAGGCGAATCCGTCAGCGTCAACCTGGGCGGCAGCGGCAACCTGAAGGCCGTGGACGGCACGGCGCGCAGCATCTCGATTTCGATCGGCGGCTCGGGCAACGTCGACCTCGCGCACGTGCGCACCGAGAACGCCAGCGTTACCGTGGCCGGTTCGGGCGACGCCACCTTGTGGGTGCGCGACAGCCTGAGCCTGACTGTCGCGGGGTCCGGTGACGTCAATTATTATGGCGATCCGCAGATCAGCAAGTCGGTGGTCGGCTCGGGCAACGTACGCCGCCTCGGCGCATCACCGCGGTGACCATGCATTACGCGTGGGCACAGGGGTGCCCACCCTACGGCAATCCCGGTATTCGTAGGGTGGGCACCCCGTACCCACCCTACGGCAATCCCGGTATTCGTAGGGTGTGTAAAGGCAAAGTTAAAATGTCCGCTTTGGGCAAAGTTGAAATGTCCGCTTTTTGTGGGGTTTCAGACACGC
>NZ_JBFUDR010000125.1:0-17314 GCF_056404615.1 Massilia sp. P2_C2
CCGCGATCCTGTCCAACAACCGCATCCATCCGCCGTTCGGCATGGCCGGCGGGCTGCCAGGGGCGCGCGGGCGCAATCGCGTCGAACGGGCGGACGGCAGCGTCGAGGAACTGGGCCATATCGGCAAGACCGCGATGGGTGCCGGCGACGTGTTCGTGATCGAGACGCCGGGCGGTGGCGGGTACGGCACGGCTACCAGGTAGGGTGGGCACCCCTGTGCCCCGCGCGAACGCTTGCGGTTCGCGAACGTTACGCGTGGGCACGTTTCATTTGGGGCCCCCGGCCCCAAATGCCCACCCTACGTCGAGATACCGTACTTGCGCTTGGCCGCCGCCAGCTCGGTGTCGAGCGCGGCCAGCCGCGGGTGCGCGGGATCGAGGGCGCGGATGTGCTCCAGCTGCTCTTCCGACAGCGCGGCGAGCGGGTGGTCCCAGCCCATTTCCATGATCTGGCGGAGCACGCCGCCGACGACGGCGATCATCACCTGCAGGTTGTTCGGCGCCATGTGCAGCGCCTCCAGCAGGGTCTGGACGGCGCCGCGCACGTCCCCCATGTTGCGCTTCTCGTCCGCCACGCCCAGCAGGATCTGGGCCTGCGCGCGCAGCTGCTTGCCCATGCCGTCCGCGAGGTCGGGCCGTCCGGCTTTCACGAACACGTTCAGCGCCTGCTGTGCGGACAGCGCGTCGTCGTTGCCGTTCAGTGCGCCCAGCAGGACTTCCGACGCCTCGTCGTCCATCCGGTGCGACAGGCAGGTTTGTGCGAGGTCCACGCGCATGCCCGACGACAGCGTACCGCCCGCGCGCACGGCGTCGACGGCCTGCTTCAGTTCCTTGACGGCGGCCGCGCCGTTGCCGGCCGCGTCGTGCAGCAATGCGACGGAGATGGCCTTGCACGCATCGGCCGCCGGCGTGCCGCGCAGCGAGCGTTCGAGGTCGCGGATCGTGGCGGAGGCTCCCTGCGGATCGCCCTTGCGCACGAGCGCCTTCACGAGGTTGACGTGGTCCTCGGGATTGCGGAATTCCGAGTAGCGCGAGCGCGTGACGACCTGGCGGAACGACTTCTCGGCGGCATCCGCGTCGCCGGTCTCGAGGGCCACCTCGCCCAGGCGGCGCAGGCGCCGCACGACGTACGGGGAGATGGAAACCGCGTCCTCGAGCGTCTTCCTGGCATCGAGGGCGTCGCCGCGTTCCTGCTGGCAGCGGGCGAGCAGGTCGTACGCGGCCATCAGGCGCGGGTTGTCGGCCACGATCTGTTCGAGCAGCGGAATGGCTTCGTCGGTGCGGCCCTGGGCGGCGAGCGCGCGTGCGAGGCCGAGCCGCGCCCAGCCGATGGGCTTGGCGGACAACACGTCCCGGTACACGGTCTCCGCCAGCTCGTGCTCCTTCAGCGAGGCGTGCAGTTCCGCGCGCAGGCGGACGAAGTCGAGCGCGTAGTGCGGCCGCGCGCGGGCCGATTCGATGGCGGTCTCGATGGCTTCGCGCGGATGGCCCTGGGCGATCAGCTGGTAGACCGGGAGCAGGGCGGCGCGGCGCGTGACGGCCTTCTGGATGCGGTGGTGCAGCACCTGCGCCGTGAATGGCTTCAGGATGTAGTCGGTGGGCGTCAGCTCGGCCGCGCTCACGACCTTGCCGTACGCGCCTTCCGCCGTCAGCATGATGAAGATGGCCCATGGCGGGATGATGCGGTGGTGGCGCAGGTCTTCCARCAACTGCTGGCCGTCCTGGCCTTCGTCCGTGCCACTGCCGAGGTCGTATTCGCACAGTATGATGTCGAACGACTTGCGCCCGAGCGCCTTGATGGCGGTGCCGGCGTTCACGGCCGATTCGATGCGCGTAATGCCCGACTGGCCCAGCATGTTCTGCAGGTTCGCGCGGACGCCCGGGGTGGGGTCGACGATCAGGACGCTCAGTTGCGTACTCAGCTGAGCGCTCAGTTGCGTACTCGACTGCGGCAAGGTCTGGCTGGATGGGCTATTTTCGGGCATGCGTAATGGGTAGCGGCTGGCAGTGCAGGGGCATTTTCCAGCACTACGATACCGCTTACTTGCACGGACGGCAAATATCGCCAGCGGTGCGCAGCCGGGTGAAGACCGGGACGGGTGGTAGGCTGTATAATAGCGGGCTTCTTTCACCCGCAGCCACGCTGCATCAACCGACTTTCCAGCCATGTTGATTCTGCCGGGTTCCAACGCCCTCTCTGCTTTCCGTAGCCAACGCCTCCTCACGCAACTGCAAGCCGTCGCCCCGACGATTGCCGACGTCGCGGCGCGCTACTACCACTTCATCGACGCAAGCGCGCCTCTGTCCGCGGAGGACACCGAGCGCCTCACCGCCATGCTCACCTATGGCGAGCCTGTGCCGGAAACGCAGTACGAGGGCGTGACCGAAGAATTCTTCGTGATCCCGCGCCTGGGCACCATTTCCCCGTGGGCGTCGAAAGCCACCGACATCGCCCACAACTGCGGCATGGCCCACATCCACCGCGTCGAACGCGGCGTCGCCTACAAGGTCGTGCTGAAGAGCGGCATCCTCGGTACGGGCTTCGGCGCGCCGAAGAAGCTGGCCGACGACCAATTGGCCGCCGTCGCCGCGCTGCTGCACGATCGCATGACGGAAACGGTGCTCCGCAGCGCCGACCAGGCGCAGGCCCTGTTCACGGAACTGGAAAGCCGTCCGCTGGACCAGATCGACGTGCTGGGCCAGGGCCGTGCCGCCCTCGTCGAAGCAAATGCCGCGATGGGCCTGGCGCTGGCCGAGGACGAGATCGACTACCTGTTCGACGCGTTCTCGAAAGTACAACGCAACCCGACCGACGTCGAGTTGATGATGTTCGCGCAGGCGAATTCGGAACACTGCCGCCACAAGATCTTCAACGCCGAATGGACCATCGACGGCGTCAAGCAGGACAAGTCGCTGTTCCAGATGATCAAGAACACGCACCAGCTGCAGCCGAAGGGCACCGTGGTGGCGTACAGCGACAACTCCGCGATCATGGAAGGTGCCGAAGCGCTGCGCTTCTTCCCGCAGGCGGACACCCAGGCGTATGCCCCGGTCACGCAGCTGACGCACACGCTGATGAAGGTCGAAACGCACAACCACCCGACCGCGATCTCCCCGTTCCCGGGCGCTTCCACGGGCGCCGGCGGCGAGATCCGCGACGAGGGCGCGACGGGCCGCGGCGCCAAGCCGAAGGCCGGCCTCACCGGTTTCACCGTGTCGAACCTGTACCTGCCGGATGCCGTGCAGCCATGGGAAAACGCGGCCAACGTCAACAGCGTGGACAAAACGGGTGCGGATAAAGTCTACGGCAAGCCGGAACGCATCGCGTCGCCGCTGCAGATCATGGTCGACGGCCCGCTGGGCGGCGCCGCGTTCAACAACGAATTCGGCCGTCCTAACCTGGGCGGCTATTTCCGCACGTACGAGCAGAACGTCGGTCCGACCGCCATCAACGGCAATACCGTGTTCGGCTACCACAAGCCGATCATGATCGCGGGCGGCATCGGCAATATCTCGGCCGCGCACACGCACAAGGACGACATCCCGGTCGGCAGCCTGCTGCTGCAGCTGGGGGGGCCGGGCATGCGCATCGGCATGGCCGGCGCGGCCGCCTCGTCGATGGCGACGGGCACCAACACGGCCGACCTGGACTTCGACTCGGTCCAGCGCGGCAACCCGGAGATGGAGCGCCGCGCGCAGGAAGTCATCAACAGCTGCTGGCAGCTGGGCGATGCGAACCCGATCATCTCGATCCACGACGTGGGCGCGGGCGGCATTTCGAACGCCTTCCCGGAAATCACGAACGACGCCAAACGCGGCGCCACGTTCGACCTGCGCAAGGTGCCGCTGGAAGAAAGCGGCATGTCGCCGAAGGAAATCTGGAGCAACGAGTCGCAGGAGCGCTACGTGCTTGCGATCTCGCCGGACGACCTGCCGCGCTTCGCCGCGATCTGCGAACGCGAGCGCTGCCCGTTCGCCGCGGTCGGCGTCGCAACGGAAGAGCGCCAGCTCCGCCTGATCGACCCGATCACGAACACCTCCCCGGTCGACATGCCGATGGATGTCCTGCTCGGCAAGCCGCCGAAGATGCACCGCAACGTCGAACACGTGGCAGAGCAGTTCAAGCCGGTCGACGTCACGGGCCTCGACCTGGAAGAAGTGGCGCGCCGCGTGCTGCTGCTGCCGACGGTGGCCGACAAATCGTTCCTCATCACCATCGGCGACCGCACCGTGGGCGGCATGAGCGTGCGCGACCAGATGGTCGGCCCATGGCAGGTGCCGGTGGCCGACTGCGCCGTCACCACCTTGAGCTTCGAAGGCTACAAGGGCGAGGCGATGGCGATGGGCGAGCGTACCCCGGTCGCCGTCATCGACGCCGCCGCGTCGGGCCGCATGGCCGTCGGCGAGGCGATCACGAACATCGCCGCCGCACCGATCGCGGACATCTCGGACATCAAGCTGTCCGCCAACTGGATGGCCGCCTGCGGCCAGCCGGGTCAGGACGCGGCGCTGTACGACACCGTGAAAGCTGTCGGGATGGAGTTGTGCCCGGCGCTGGGCGTGTCGATCCCGGTCGGCAAGGACTCGCTGTCGATGCGTACCACGTGGAGCGAAGACGGCGAAAACAAGGCGGTGGTATCGCCCGTCTCCCTGATCGTGTCGAGCTTCGCACCCGTCACCGACGTGCGCAAGACCCTGACGCCGCAACTGCGCACGGACCTGGGCGACACGTCGCTGATCCTGATCGACCTGGGCCGCGGCAAGAACCGCCTCGGCGCCTCCGCGCTGGCACAGGTCACGCAGCAGTTGGGCAACGACACGCCGGACGTCGACAACCCGGCCGACCTGAAGGCATTCTTCGCCGCGATCCAGCAACTGAACGACGAGGGCAAGCTGCTCGCTTACCACGACCGTTCGGACGGGGGGCTGTACGCCACGCTGTGCGAGATGGCCTTCGCGGGCCGCGCCGGCGTCTCCGTCAACCTGGACATCCTGACGATGGAAGGCGAACACGCCTCCGACCACGGCGACGCCAAGAACTGGGCGGCGCAGGTGGGCGAGCGCCGCAACGACCTGACCTTGCGCGCGCTGTTCAGCGAAGAACTGGGCGCGGTCGTGCAGGTTCGTGCCGATGAAAAGTCGGCTGTCATGAACGTGCTGCGCTCGTTCGACCTGGGCGCCTGCAGCCACATCATCGGCAAGGTGAACGACCGTGGCGTCGTGGAATTCACGCGCGACACGAAGGTCATCTACAACAAGCGCCGCAGCGAACTGCACCGCTTGTGGAGCGAGACGAGCTGGCGCATCGCGCGCCTGCGCGACAACCCGGCATGCGCCGACCAGGAATACGAACGCTTGCTGGACGAACAGGACCCGGGCTTCACGCCCAAACTGGTGCACGACACGACCGTGAACATCGCCGCGCCGTTCATTGCGACGGGTGCGCGTCCGACCGTGGCGATCCTGCGCGAACAGGGCGTCAACTCGCACATCGAGACGGCATGGGCCGTGCACCAGGCGGGCTTCAACGCCGTTGACGTGCACATGAGCGACCTGATCGCGGGCCGCGCCAGGCTGGACGACTTCAACGGGCTGATTGCGGTGGGCGGCTTCTCGTACGGCGACGTGCTGGGTGCCGGCGAGGGCTGGGCCAAGACGATCCTGTTCAATGCCGAGCTGAAGGCCGCGTTCGCGCAATTCTTCGGCCGTGGCGACACGTTCGGCCTGGGCGTCTGCAACGGCTGCCAGATGATGAGCAACCTGAAGTCCATCATTCCGGGCGCGGAAGCGTGGCCGAAGTTCACCCGCAACAAGTCGGAACAGTTCGAGGCGCGCTTCGGCATGGTCGAGGTGATGGATTCGCCGTCGATTTTCTTCCAGGACCTCGCGGGCACGCATGCGCCGCTGGCGATCGCGCACGGCGAAGGCTTTGCCGACTTCTCGCAGACGGGCGACATTACGCAGGTCGTGAAGGCCCTGCGCTACATCGACAACCGCGGCGCCGCCACCGAGGCGTATCCGTTCAATCCGAACGGTTCGCCGGAAGGCCTGACCGCCGTGACGACGCCGGATGGCCGCTTCACCGTCATGATGCCGCACGCGGAGCGCGTGGCCCGTACGGTGACCATGTCGTGGCATCCGGACGGCTGGGGCGAGGATTCGCCGTGGGCGCGCATGTTCCAGAATGCGCGGAAGTGGGTCGGTTAAATCGGGATTTAGTCGCCTGGTTCAGGAGCGCCTCTGTTGAGGCGCTTTTTTTTGCGTCTTGTGAAGCCAGGGCGGGCTGTCAAAAATCCACATTCATGCGCGGTCAAGCAGGATTTTTCGGAGTGGTATATGATGATCGTCATGCCGAACAAGTCAACTCATCGAAATGCCATGCGTACTACCCAGAGCCGCAAGGAAGTGACACACGACCGCATCGTGAAGGTGGCCGCACGTGCGATCCGGCGCAGCGGTTATGCCGGCACCGGGGTGGCGGACATCATGAAAGAAGCCGGGCTTACGCACGGCGGTTTTTATGCGCACTTCGCGTCGCGCGAGGCCCTGCTTGCCGAAGCGGCAGACTGCGCCGGCGCCGCGGCGGTCGGGGTGTCGTCCAACATCGCTGCCGCTGCGCCTCCCGGGCAGTCGTTGCAGGCGCTGATGCGTGCTTATTTGTCGCAGCAGCACCTGGAAGACGTTGAAAATGGCTGCCCGGTGGCCGCGCTTGGCTCCGAGATGCATCGCCAGGCGCCGGAGGTGCGGCATGCTGCCACGCGCCACATCAAGGAGATGATCGACCTGGTAGCCCGCCAATTGCCCAACTGGGGAGCGCCCGGTGCGCACGAACAAGCCATGTTCATCGTCAGTTCGATGATAGGAACGCTGGTGATGGCGCGGGCAGTCGATGACGCCAGGCTGTCCGACGCTTTACGTGAAACAACGCTCAAGCACTTCTCGGAGGTTGGCAAATAAGGCCAGCCCGCCAGGCCGCGCGTTAAGCTTTTTTTAGTGCAAATATGACGCCCGTCATATTTGTGGGGTCAACATTAGGAGGAAGTACGATGAACAACAAGATCGCAATCGTGACTGGCGCGTCGTCAGGTATCGGCGAGGTCACTGCCGAGCAGCTCTCCAGGGCGGGTTACAAAGTCTACGGCACCAGCCGCCGCGGCGCGCACGGGAACGGCGCCCACCGCAGTTTCGACATGCTGGCTCTGGATGTGACCAGCGACGAGTCCGTGACAGCCGCGGTCAGGGARGTGCTCCGGCGTGAAGGACGCATCGATCTGCTGGTCAACAATGCAGGATTCGGCATCGCACCCGCTGCGGCCGAAGAGAGTTCGATCGAGCAGGCGCAGGCGATCTTCGATACCAACTTCTTCGGCACCCTCCGGATGATCCGCGCCGTCTTGCCGCACATGCGGCAGCGTGGGAGCGGACGCATCATCAACATAAGCTCGGTATTGGGTTTTGTGCCGATGCCGTACATGGCGTTGTACTCGGCCACCAAACACGCGATGGAAGCATATTCGGAATCGCTGGATCAAGAGTTGCGCACCCAGGGCATTCGTGTTTCGCTGGTCGAACCGGCCTACATCAAGTCGGCGTTCGACGCCAACCAGCTGCAGCCGGATCAGGCGCTCGACGAGTATCGCGACCTGCGCGCAGGACTCGACCGGCGCGTCAAGCAAGCCCTGGAAGGCGCGGATGGCCCGGACGTGGTCGCCGCGACGGTGGTGCAGGTGGCAGGAGCGGCTATACCGAAAGTGCGCTACACCTCGGGCGCGCTGGCTGGCAGGCTGCGCTTTTTGCGCCGATTTGCGCCGGCAGCGCTGGTCGAAGCCGGTGTGCGCAAGGATCTGAGGCTGGACTCCCAGCCCGGAGTTCGCAAATTCGTCCCGGCGCCGTGACCAGAATCTACGAGAATTCCTTACGATAAGAACAGGCGCGTCCCATGAAAGCATTCTTTATCAATCGCTACGGCAAATCGGACGTCCTCACGTCGGGCGACCTGCCGGAGCCGATGCTGCGCGACGATGACGTCATGGTGCAGATTCACGCAGCCGGCGTCAATCCCCTGGACAACAAGATCCGCAGCGGCGAATTCAAACTACTGTTGCCACACAAAATGCCGTTGATCCTGGGTACTGATCTGGCTGGCGTCGTGGTGCGCGTGGGTGCGCGCGTGCGTCGCTTCAAGGTGGGAGATGAAGTCTACGCACGGCCGGATGACGACCGCATCGGTACATTTGCCGAATTCATCGCCGTAAAAGAAGACTCGGTCGCCCTCAAGCCGTCCAACCTCACGATGGAAGAAGCCGCGTCCATTCCGCTGGTGGCACTCACCGCATGGCAGACGCTTGTCGACAAAGGCAAGTTAAAGAAGGGGCAGAAAGTACTGATACACGCTGGCTCGGGCGGTGTCGGCACGATGGCGATCCAGCTCGCCAGGCATCTCGGCGCGACGGTCGCCACGACCGCCAGCGCGGCGAACGCGAACATGCTGAAAGACCTGGGCGCCGACATCGTCATCGATTACAGGAAGGATGATTTCTCGACGAAGCTGGAGGGCTATGACCTCGTGCTCGATACCCAGGGCGGGGAGACGCTGAAGAAATCGCTCGCCGTGCTCAGGCCCGGCGGCAAGCTGATCGGCATTGCCGGGCCGCCGGATCCCGATTTTGCCAGGCAAATTGGTGCGAATGGATTTGTGAGCCTCGTGATGCGCCTGCTCAGTCACGGTATCCGGAAAGCGGCCAGACGCGCTGGCGCCACCTACTCGTTCCACTTCATGACACCCAACGGGAGGCAACTGGGCGAGATCACCAGGTTGATCGAAGCCGGCCGTATCCGGCCGGTGGTCGACCGCGTCTTCCCGTTCGAGGAAACCAGACGGGCACTGGACTACGTCGAAACCGGACGCACGAGAGGCAAGGCCGTGATCAGGGTGGCGCCCCGGACTGTCGAGTTGTAGTTCGGCGCTCGCATCGGACGCCATCAAGCGACCAGCAGCGCCCCAAGCGCCAGCCCCGCCGGCACCGTCTGCACGACGAGGATGCGCCGCRACACGGTCGCCGCGCCCCAAATCCCCGCGATCGCGACGCAGACGAGCCCGAACACGACGAACGCGCGGCCCGTGTGCGGTTCCGGATACACGAGTCCTACGGCCAGCATCGCGGCCAGAAAGCCGTTATAACAGCCCTGGTTCGACATCAGCGGCGCCAGCGCATCGACCTGGCCATCCTTCAACCCGAAGACCTTCCTGCCGCGCGTGCGGAACAGGACGGTCTCGATGAGGACGATGTAGACGTGGATGGCGATGACGACGGCGGTCAGTACGGTGGCAATCAGCGGCATGGGCATTTCCGGTCAGTAGAAATGTACATACTGTACCGTATGCGCCACCGTTTGCGGTATCCATCCAGCGTCCGTCAGCCTTCGGGAACCTGTGCGAACAGTGCCAGCAACTTCGCCGCATCGATCGGCTTCACAAGGTGGTGGTCGAAGCCCGCTGCCGTCGATTTCTTCCTGTCCTGGTCCTGGCCGTATCCCGTGACGGCGATCAGGGTCGCCTGTTCGAGACCCGGTGTCGCGCGCAGCCGGCGCGCGAGCGCGAAACCGTCCATGTCGGGCAGGCCGATATCGAGCAGGCAGACCTGGGGATGCAGGTCGCGGCCGCGCTCGATGGCGCTGGCAGCGTCGTATTCGACGGTGACGTCGTGCCCGGCCGACGTGAGGAGCATGCCCAGCATGTTGGCCGCGTCGGCATTGTCATCGACCAGCAGTACGCGCATGGGCGGCGCGGTATCCGGCCGTGCGGGACCCGGTTCGCCGGGCGGCGCCGCGTCGGACGGTTGTCCGGCGTGYCGGGGCAGGCGGAGCGTGAACCTGCTGCCCATCCCCAGGCCTGCGCTTTCGGCCTGAATGCTGCCGCCATGGAGCTTGACCAGGTTCTTTACCAACGGCAGCCCGAGCCCGAGTCCGCCCTGGGAACGGTCCGAGCTCCGTTCCGCCTGCGTGAACAGGTCGAAGACGTGGGGTACCAGTTCGGGCGCCATGCCGATGCCGTCGTCCGAGAACTCGACGACGATCTCGTCCGCCGTCGCCAGCAGGCATGCAGTGATGTGACCACCGTCCGTCGTGTATTTTGCCGCGTTGTTGAGGAGATTGACGGCGATCTGCACCATGCGTTTATGGTCGCCCAGCACGATGGCCGCTTCAGGCGGGAGATCCAGTCGCAGCTGGTGCTTGCGCTCCTTGACCAGTGGGCCGACCTGTTCCACCGCTTCTTTCAGGATGTCGCGAAAGTCGGTCGGTTCCTTGACGAGTTTGATCAGGTTCCTGGTGACCCGGGCGATGTCGAGCAAGTCTTCGATCAGGCTGGACATGTGCGCCACCTGCCGGGAGATGATGCCGCAACTCTGTTCCACCTTGCCGCGGTCGCCCGCGACGAGCTGGAGCAGTTGCGCCGCGGCGCCGATGGGCGCCAGCGGGTTGCGCAGCTCGTGGGCCAGCATGGCGAGGAATTCATCCTTCCGCTGGTCGGCCAGGCGGATCTGGTACTGTCGCAGCCGCGTGCGCACGGCCGCGCGCACGGCACTGATCAACGTGGAGGCGTGGACGGGCCGTTCCAGCAGCGTCAGGTTGCCCAGCCGCTCGTAGGCGCCGCGGATCCAGGGCGAGTCGCCGCCGGGCTTGGTCAGGACGACGAGCGGCAGGTCGGACCAGGTCTGCTGGTGGTTGAGGAAATCCGTCAGCGCTGCGGTCGCGGTCGGCGGCAGGGCTTCTTCCACCGAGAGCAGGGCCGCGGCACCGTCGTGCAGCGCCACCAGGACGTCGTCGAGCGTATCCCGCACGAGCACGTCGAAACCGGCGTGCTGGAGCGCGCTCGCCGCCAGCTCGGCATCCTTTCGTACGGTGGCGTGGATCAGGATCCGCCGTTCCTCGGTTTCAGTCATGTGCATCATGCTCCTGGCCCGGCGGCTCGGCCAATTCCGGGACGCCCGTCAACACCCCGCGGAATTGCCGCAGGATCGGCCCGACCTGGATGCCGGACGACGTGATCGCCATCTGGCGGATCGTCCGCTCGTGGAAACCGATGCGTTTCTTGAAGACGGACAGTGCCTGGCGTACTTCGCCGAACGCTTCGAAATAGCGCAGCATGATGACGTTGTCCGCGATGTAGCTGGCGCTGATGTCGGCCTGGCCCGTATCGCCCAGCAGGCCGTGTTGTACCGCGACGAGGAATGTGTTCACGCCACGCTGCCCGAGATAGGCCAGCAATTCGTGCAGGTGGCTCGACAGTTGCTTTTCGTTCGGCATCGCGTGGAGAAACCCGTTCAGGCTGTCGAGGACGACGACTTTCGTGCCCTCGCCGACGTGCTTGCAGATGTCGTGGATGAACTCGCCGGGCGTGAGCTGGGCGGGATCGACCTGCACCAGATTGACGAGCCCGGCAGCGAGCGGCGTGCGGAAATCGAAGCCGAGGCCGTCGGCACGATGCAGGAAGGTGGAGACGGACTCTTCGAACAGGAAGAGCGCCGCCGGCTGCTGCCGCTGCAACGCGGCAAGGGCGAACTGTGATACCAGCGACGACTTGCCGGCGCCGGCCGGCCCGACGACCAGGGTGCTGGTGCCTTCCTCGATGCCGCCTCCGAGCAGCAGGTCGAGCTCCGGCAGTCCACTGCCCAGGAGGGTGCGCCCGGTCTGTTCGCGCGATTCGGCCGCAATGAGCCGCGGGTACACGACCAGTCCGCCGTGCCGGATCTTGTAGTCGTGCGTCCCTTCGCGAAACGCGATGCCGCGATACTTGATGACTTCGGCCCTGCGGCGGAATCCGCCGTAATCGGTGGCGATACGGTCCAGCCTGATGACGCCGTGGGCAATGCTGCGCGTGTGCAGGTCACCACCGTCTTCCGTCCGGTCGTTCAGCAGCAGGGTGGTGCAGGAACGCCGTGCGAAATATTGTCTGAAAGCGAGTATCTGGCGGCGATAGACCAGCAGGCTCGAGGCAAGCAGTTGTAGTTCGGACAGAGAATCGAGGACGACGCGCGTCGGCCGTACCGCATCGATCACCGTGAGGATGTCCTGCGTCGTCGCCGCCGTTTCGACGTCGCTCGGGTGAAAGATCGTGTACTGTTCCTCGGGCTTGAGGATGCTTTCCGGCGGTAGGACCTCGTGGACGTGAATGCCGTCCATCGTCCAGCCGTGCGAGGCGGCGACTTCTTCGATTTCCGTCTTGCTTTCGGACAGCGTGATGTACAGCACGGGCTCGCCCTGTTTCACGCCTTCGAGCAGGAATTGCAGCGCCAGCGTCGTCTTGCCGGACCCGGGCTCGCCCTCGATCAGGTACAGCCGGTCGCGGATGAAACCGCCGCGCAGGATCTCGTCGAGTCCTGCGATACCGCTCGACATGAAGGAAACGACAGAATCGCCTTGTTGTCCCATGAGAGATGCCCGGCTGGTGCGCTGATCGGCGCAATGTGTGCAGTGTACACCCGGCGGGAAGAGTCCCGGCGCGCGCCGGACCCGCGCGCCACCCGCCGGGCGCCAGCTTCAGCGTATCAGCTTGTCCAGCTCCGGCTGCATCTCGCGCTGCCAGATCTTGTAGCCTTCCGCATTCGGGTGGAGCAGGTCCGGCATGATGTCCTTGGACAACGTGCCGTCCGGCGCCAGGATGGCCTTGTTGATGTTCATGAAGAACACATGCTTGCCATCCGCCAGCTGCGGCAGCATCGCGTTGACCTTTTCGTTTGACACACGCAAGCCGTCGTCCGGTTTCTCGCCGCGCGGGAAGATGGCCAGCAGCAGCAGTTTCGCGTGCGGCTGGCGCTTGCGGATTTCCTGGATGTCGCGCTTGATGCCGGCGTAGATCAGCTCCGGCGCCTCGTGGCGGGAACYGGTGTTGTTCGTGCCGATCATCATCACGACGACCTTCGGCTTGATGCCGTCGATCTCGCCGTGCTGCAGGCGCCACAGGACGTTTTCGGTGCGGTCGCCGCCATAGCCCAGGTTCAGCGCGTGGTACTTGCCCCAGTACTCGTCCCACAGGGGCTTGTTATGCTGTTCCCAGTTGTGCGTGATCGAATCGCCGATGAAGACCAGGTCGGTCGGCTCGCCGGCGGCCTTGCGGCGGGCGATCTCGGCCAGTTTCTCCTGGTGGCGCGGCATCCACCAGTCGAGCGACCACGATTCGATCAGCGGCGACGGCGTCACGCTGGCCGTTTCGAGATCGGGGCAGGTCTCGTTCGGCTTGCCCGTCCTGTCGATGCGGATGTTCGCGATCTCGACGTCGCCATTGCCCGTGGTGTCCAGCGCGAACGGTTGGCGCACGGCACTGAAATCGTCGCCCTTGCGGTGGAAGCACGACAACGCAAAGCTCAGGTGCTGCCAGCCCTTGCCCTGCGCGGCGCGTGCCGGCACGACGTAGTTGACCTTGCGTTCGCAGTTGTTGCCGCAGTCGAGGCGGAATGCGACGCCGCCGCTCGCCAGTTCGTTCACCTTCAGGTCGAACGACACCGTGCCTTTGGCCAGGTAGGGGCGCAGATCGATCGGTTCGCTTTGCAGGCGCGCCGTGGCAAACCACGCGTTCTTCCAGGTCAGGCCGAGGGCGTCGGCGCCTGCATCCTTGCCGGTGCGGCGCGCTTCGACGACGGCGCTGGGTTGTTTCGGATCCGTGGGCATGCGGCCGGTGTCGGCCGTCAGCGGCTGCTGGACGTCGAAGTCGCCGAACATGACTTGCGCGCCGGGCAGCGGTTGGCCGACGTACAGCGGCAAGGTCGAGGCCTGCKTGGCGGCGGAAGCTGCGGTGGCAGCCAGCATGGACAGCGCAAGGGCGGTGGAGCGGGGCGGTTTCATATGTCTCGGATTGATTTTTTGGTCGTACAAATTGGGTCGGCTAAAAAAAAGCGCCCACCAAGGAGCGCTTTCTTTCTGCCAGACCAGCTTACTGGATCTTGGCTTTCTTCATCAGCTCTTCGCGATACGCAGCCAGCTTGCGCTGTTGCAGCGATTCCGCGACTTGCTGCTTGACTTCTTCCAGCGGCGGGACCTTGGACGGACGGACGTCTTCCAGCTTGATCACGTGGTAGCCGAACTGCGTCTTCACCGGGGTTTCGGTGATGGCGCCTTTTTGCAGCGAGGTCATGGCCTTCGAGAACTCCGGCACGAACGAGGCCGGGCTGGCCCAGTCCAGGTCGCCGCCGTTCTGTGCCGAGCCCGGGTCTTTCGACTGCTTGGCCAGGTCTTCGAACTTGGCGCCGCCTTTCAGCTTGGCGATGATCTGCTTGGCTTCGTCTTCGGTAGCGACCAGGATGTGGCGCGCGTGGTATTCCTTCTCGCCCATTTGTGCCTTGTACTTGTCGTACTCGGCCTTGATATCGGCATCCTTGACCGGATTCTTCTTGATGTAGTCGGCCAGCATCGCGTTGATGATGATGCTCTGGCGGGCATTGTCGATTGCGTTCTTGACGTCCGGACGGGTGCCGACGCCTTGCTTGTCTGCTTCCTGGATCAGGACTTCGCGGCCGATCAGGTCTTTCTTGATTGCCTCGCGCAGTTGCGGGGAATCGGTTGCCTTGCCCTGGGCGACGACCTGTTTGACCACCTGGTCAACCTTGGCCGCGGGGATGGGTTTGCCATTGACGGTCGCAACGTTCTGCGCGAACGACGGCAGGGCTACCATCGCGGTCAATGCTAACAACAGGCGGGCTGGCTTCACAATCATTTATTCGATCCTATCTAAAACCGGTGGCGTGAGCGTCCGGTGGTCAACACGAAAAGTCGCTGGGCGACGAAAACCGGCGGCCTGGGCCGCCGGCGCTGCAATGTTACTGCACCTTTGCCTTCTTGACCATTTCCTCTTGGTACGCGGCCAGCTTTTGCTGGGTCAGCGCTTCCGAGATCTGCGGCTTGACTTCGTCCAGCGCCGGCAGTTTGGCCGGGCGGACGTCGTCCAGCTTGATCACGTGGTAGCCGACCTGGGTCTTGACCGGGTTCTCGGTAATGGCGCCTTTCTGCAGGCTGGTGAAGCCCGCGGCGAACTCCGGCGGGAACGACGACGGGCTCGCCCAATCCAGGTCGCCGCCGTTGTTGGCGGTGCCGGTGTCTTTCGACTGCTTGGCCAGGTCTTCGAACTTGGCGCCGCCCTTCAGCTTGGCGATGGCTGCCTTCGCTTCGTCTTCCGTCGCGAACAGGATATGGCGCACGTGGTATTCCTTGTCGCCGGTCTGCTTGGCGAAGCGGTCGTACTCGGCCTTGATCTCGGCGTCGGTGACCGGATGCTTCGTGATGTAGTCGCGTGCGAGCGCGTTGATCACGATGGTCTGGCGGGCGTTCTCCAATGCCGCCTTGACTTCCGGGTTCTTGTCGTAGCCCTGCTTGATGGCTTCCTGCATCATCACTTCGCGCGAGATCAGGTCTTTCTTGATGGCTTCACGCAGTTGCGGGCTGTCCGTGCCCTGGCCTTGCGCGACGACCTGCTTGACGATGGCATCGGCGCGCGACGAGGGGATAGCCTTGCCGTTCACCACGGCGAGGTTCTGCGCGAACGAAGGCGAGTATGCGAAGGATGCGGCGATAGCGATCAGGGCTAACAGCAGCCGTGCTGGCTTAAAAGTCATTTCGATTCCTGTGAGGGGGGTTGCTTGGACGAGGATTTGATTAGTTTTTGTAATGCGTAGCGCATTCTGGAACAGCTTACTTACAACTCACTTAAGACTCCCTGAAATCGCGCCGTCACGATTGTTCGGACGGTGCGACGGCGGTGATCGCCAGGGCATGGATGTCGGTCTGCATCATACCTTGCACGGCATCATATACCAGTCGATGACGCATGACCAGCCTCAGTCCCTCGAACTGTTCCGAAACGATTTTCACTCTGTAATGGCCCCCGCCGGAGGCCGCGCCGGCATGGCCGGCGTGCAGGTGCGAATCGTCGCCGACCTCGAGTTCGGACGGATTCAGCGCGGCCGTCAGCGACTGCCGGATACGTTCCACGCGGTCGTCCATCAGGCGTCTCCCTTGCCGTGGCCAGGCTGTTCCTGGTCCTCGATGTACTTCGACAGCATCAGCGTCTGGACGACGATGAAAGCGAAGAAGATGCCCGTGATGCCGAACAGCTTGAAGTTGACCCAGGCACCCGTGTTGCCCTTGAAGACGATGAACGCCATCACGAGGTTCAGCACGCCGATCGCCGCGAAGAACGTCATCCACGCATAGCCGACCTTGGCCCAGACGGCGTCCGGCAGGCGGATCTGCGCTTCCATCACCTTGCGCATCAGGTTGTTGCGGAAGCCGACCTGGGCGACGAACAGCGCCAGCGCGAAGGCCCAGTACAGGATCGTCGGTTTCCACATGATGAAGGTCTGGTCGTGGAAATAGATCGTCGCGCCGCCCGTCACGACGATGACGCCCAGCGACAGCCACAGCATGCCGTCGACCTTGCGGCCACGGGCGAGCAGGTACAGGATCTGCAGCACGGTCGCGACGATGCCGACAGCGGTCGCCAGCATGATCGGCGACTGTTCCGCCGTGATGCTGCCGCCCGAGATCAGGCCGCCCATGTATTGGACCGCGAGCGCGTGCGCGGCTTCCTGGTGGCCATCGGCGAACTTGTAGACGATGAAGAAGAGAATGACCGGGAGCAGGTCGAACAGGAATTTCATGATGGATGGTCGTCCTGGTTCAGACCGGCTCGAAGCGGAGCGCGGCCGAGTTGATGCAATAGCGGAGGCCGGTCGGCGGTGGGCCGTCCGGGAACACGTGGCCCAGGTGGGCGTCGCACACGGCGCAGATGATTTCCGTGCGCACCATGCCGTGGCTGCGGTCCACTTTCTCGATGACATTGTCGGGGTCGAGGGCGCGGAAATAGCTGGGCCAGCCGCAGCCGGAGTCGAACTTGGCGTCCGATTCGAACAGCGGCGTGTCGCAGCACACGCAACGGTAGATGCCGTGTTCGTGGTGGTCCCAGTATTTGCCGGTGAAGGCGCGTTCGGTGGCCGCGTGGCGCGCTACCTGGTATTCCATCGGATCGAGCTGCGCGCGCCATTCGGCGTCGGTCTTCGTCACTTTGTCGGTCATGATCCCTCTATCGTTTTTGGTGTCAGGAAGGGCAGCTCACGAGGAACAGCTCACTTCGAGATGAGATGCCCAGTCCGGCGGCAGTGCCGCATAGGCGTCGTTCCCCGGCTGTTCGTCGAACGGACGTTCGAGCACGGCCAGCAGTCGGCGCACTTCTTCGTAATCGCCATTCTGCGCCTTTTCGATCGCCACTTGGGCGAGATAGTTGCGCAGGACATACTTGGGGTTGACTGCATGCATCGCAACCCGTC
>NZ_JBFUDR010000126.1:0-17100 GCF_056404615.1 Massilia sp. P2_C2
GGCTATATCCGCATCGTCACCCCCATCGAGGACGCACCGGCCGCCCGCGCCGGCATCCGCGCGGGCGACCTGATCACGCACATCGATGGCGCGGCCGTGAAGGAAATGAACCTCGACGATGCCATCAAGCGCATGCGCGGCGAGCCGCGCACGAAGGTCGTGCTCGCCGTGCTGCGCAAGGATGTGCCGGCGCCGCTGTCGTTCACGATCATGCGCGACGAGATCGTGCAGAAAAGCGTCAAGGGCAGGATCGTCGCGCCCGGCTACGCCTGGGTGCGCGTATCGCAGTTCCAGGAACCGACCGTGGAAGACCTGGCCGCCAAACTGGCCGCGCTGGCGCACGAGGAACCGAACCTGAAAGGCGTCGTGCTCGACCTGCGCAACGACCCCGGCGGCCTGCTGCAGGGCGCGATCGGCGTGGCGGCAGCGTTCCTGCCGAAGAATGCGGAAATCGTCTCGACCAACGGGCAGCTGGAGGAATCGCGCGCGCGGTTCTACGGCAGCCCCGAGTACTACCTGCTCAGCCGCGGCACCGATCCGCTCGACAAGGTGCCGGACCTGTATAAAACCATTCCGATGGTCGTGCTGGTGAACACGGGCTCCGCCTCGGCGTCGGAAATCGTCGCCGGCGCCCTGCAGGATCACAAGCGCGCGGCCATCGTCGGCAGCCGGACGTTCGGCAAGGGTTCCGTGCAGACGATCCGTCCGCTCGCCGGCGACACCGCGGTGAAGCTCACGACGGCACGCTATTACACGCCGAGCGGCCGCTCGATCCAGGCGCGCGGCATCGTCCCCGACGTCCCCGTCGACGAGAACGCCGACGGGGACGGCCTGAACGCCCTGCGCATGCGCGAGGCCGACCTGCGCCACCACCTCGCGAACGGCAACGACCGCACGGCCGAGGATGCGACGAACCGCGACGACATCGAGGAGCAGATGCGCATCCTCGCGGCCGAGCGGTCGCGCAAGCCGCTCGAATTCGGCAGCGCCGACGATTTCCAGCTGACCCAGGCGCTGCATCATCTGCAGGGCTTGCCGGTGCAATTGTCGAAACGCGTCCAGCCGCCGGCTTCTCTGGCCCAGCACTGATCTCGCACAACGCCTGTACTGACAGGCTTTATGTCCGATCAACCACAATTCCCACCGTCAGTACGATTGTGTAGAATCGACTGATTCCCGGGATGTTGCTTCCCGCTATTGAATATGAAAATCCATTATGAAATCTGTCGTCATCAGCGGCACCGGCCTGTTCACGCCGCCGAATTCGATCTCCAACGATGAGCTCGTAACGGCCTTCAATGCCTACGTCGACCTGTTCAACGCCGAGCACGCCGATCAGATCGCGGCCGGAGCAATCGCCGCGCTGGAACCGTCCAGCAGCGCCTTCATCGAAAAAGCGTCCGGCATCAAGTCGCGCCATGTGATGGAAAAGGACGGCATCCTCGATCCGACCCACATGACGCCGCGCATCAAGGAGCGCGCCGACGAGGAACTCTCCCTGCAGGCCGAGATCTGCGTCGCCGCCGCGCGCCAGGCCCTGGCCCGCGCGGGCCGCACGCCGGCCGACATCGACATGGTGCTCGTCGCCGCAAGCAATATGCAGCGCGCCTACCCGGCCATGGCCGTCGAGGTGCAGGATGCGCTCGGCATCGAGGGGTATGGCTTCGACATGAACGTCGCCTGCTCGTCCGCCACGTTCGCGATCCAGACGGCCGCCGCCGCCGTCCAGACGGGCCAGGCGCGCGCCGTGCTCGTGCTGGATCCGGAAATCACGAGCGCCCACCTGAACTTCCGCGACCGCGACAGCCATTTCATCTTCGGCGACGCCTGCACGGCGATGGTCATCGAGGCGGCCGGGACGGCCACGAGCGAACACCAGTTCGAGATCCTCGATTCGAAGCTGAAGACCAAGTTCTCGAACAATATCCGCAACAACTACGGCTTCATGAACCGCTTCGACGAAGCGGGCATCGGCCAGCCGGATAAACTGTTCCGCCAGCAGGGCCGCAAGGTGTTCAAGGAAGTATGCCCGATGGCCGCGGCGATGATCCGCGACACGGTCGAAGGCGCGGGCCTGAAGATCGAGGACATGTCCCGCTTCTGGCTGCACCAGGCCAACCTGGGCATGAACCAGCTGATCGTGCGCACCCTGCTCGGCCGCGACGCCACGCCGGAAGAAGCGCCGGTGATCCTCGACACGTACGCGAACACGTCGTCGGCCGGTTCGATCATCGCGTTCCACTCGTACCAGGACGACCTGGCCAGCGGCGCCAACGGCGTCATCTGCTCGTTCGGTGCCGGCTATTCGATCGGTTGCGTCGTCGTACGCAAGAAGTAAAAAGTAGGGTGGGCGGCCCCCGCCCACGCGAACGTCCCGGGTCCGCCAACGTCCGCGTGGGCACGTCTCATTGGATTGATGCCCCCGGCATCAATCCCCCCCGGCCTCAAATGCCCACCCTACCGCAAGCCTTTGTTTCGCAAGGAAAAGTTAGTAGTTCCAGTCCTACAAAGGTGCGCTCCCTCTTCCTCTGGAATAACGCGTTCCCCGCGCGCATGATCCTCCTGTCAGCGCATCCGCATGCGCAGCTCAAGGAGGATCAAATGTCTAAACAAAAAGGACCGGACAGCACCCGCGCCCGTGGCATCGCCAAGGAAAAGATCGTCCCCGTCGCGGAAGGCAGCCAGCAGCCGCGCGCACCGGGCTGGGTGGCGCCGGGGAGCGCGAATGTCCAGTCGGCGAATATCGAACAACAAGGCGCTTCGCTGCGCGCCCGCGGTTCGCTGCAGGGCAGCGTCGATGCGAACATCGGCAGCCAGCGCGGCGGTGCCGGCGCCCAGCAGGCCGGCTGGAGCGCCCGCCAGAGCGCCCAGCGCATGCAGGCGCGCGGCGAGGAAGACCGCCTGAACGCATCGCGCCAGTCGGGCTACAGCGGCATGGAACAGCAGCAGAAAGGCGGCTCGCTGGAATCGTCGACGGGCTCCATGCAGAGCGGCGCCAACATGTCGCGCCAGGGCGACCAGACGGCGCAGCCTGCCTCGAATTACCGGAGCAAGAAAAGCAAAAAAGGCAGTAGCGGCGCCGGGCACTAAGCCCGGCTCCAGCTCGGCCGGGCGCTTGCCCGGCTTTTTTTTCGTGAGTTCCGCAAAAAAGCACAGGGCAGGCGAGTCGATCATCTTTAACTCCAAAGAAAAAGTAGTGTGAATTGATGGGAGTTTTAATAGATTTCTCGCTGGATAGAATGGCATCGCCCTGATCAACCCAATCGCCCTGGCACGTCGCATGGCCGGTCGTACCGTTGATCTTCCCTCGTCGCAAGAACTGACACGGAACTCACCATGCAAACCCATTCGTCCAATTCTCTCATCGCACTGGACCGCGACCACCTGATCCACCCTCTCGTCAACTACCGCACCCACGAACAGCGCGGCGTCACGATTCTCGAATCGGGACACGGCGCCTACCTGCGCGATGCACAGGGCGATGAGCTGCTGGATGCCTTCTCCGGCCTGTGGTGCGTCAATGTCGGCTACGGCCAGGAGAGCGTCGTCAAGGCCGCGGCCGAACAGATGGCGAAGCTGCCGTATGCCACCGGCTACTTCCACTTCGGTTCCGAGCCGGCGATCCGCCTCGCCGCACGCCTGGTGGAGCTGGCGCCGGCCTCGCTGCGCCATGTGTATTTCACGCTTGGCGGTTCCGATGCGGACGACTCGGCGATCCGCTTCATCACGCACTACTACAACTCGACCGGCCGGCCGCAAAAGAAACAGTTCATCTCGGTCGAACGCGGCTATCACGGCTCGTCCGCGCAGGGGTCGGGCCTGACCGCGCTTGCCGTGTTCCACCACAATTTCGACGTGCCGCTGCCCAACCAGCACAAGATTCCTTCTCCCTATCCTTACCGCAATCCGGCCGGCGCCGATGCGGAAACGGTCATCCGTACGTCGGTCGACGCCTTGCGCGCCAAGGTGCGCGAACTGGGCCAGGACAATGTGGCCGCCTTCTTCTGCGAGCCGATCCAGGGTTCCGGCGGCGTCATCGTGCCGCCCAGGGGCTGGCTGAAAGCGATGCAGGACACGTGCCGCGAACTGGACATCCTGTTCGTCGTCGATGAAGTCATTACCGGCTTTTGCCGCACCGGCCCGATGTTCGCCTGCGAAGAGGAAGGCGTGGAGCCGGACCTGATGGTGATGGCCAAGGGCCTGACGTCCGGTTACGCCCCGATGGGCGCCGTCATGCTGTCCGACGCGGTGTACCAAGGCATCGCCGACGGCACGCCGGCCAGCGTGCCGGTCGGCCATGGCCATACCTATTCCGCGCACCCGGTCAGCGCCGCCATCGGCCTCGAGGTACTGCGCCTGTACACCGAAGGCGGCCTGATGGCCAACGGCATTGCCCAGGCGCCGCACTTCGAAGAAGGTCTGCGCAGCCTGCTCAAGCATCCGCTGGTGGGCGAAGCGCGCAGCCGCGGCATGCTCGGCGCGCTCGAACTGGTGGCGGACAAGTCCAGCAAGGCACGCTTCGATCCCTCGCTCAAGCTGCACGAGCGCATCGCCGCAACGGCATACCGCAACCGCGTGGTGTTCCGCGCCTTCGGCGACAACGTCCTCGGCTTCGCGCCGGCCCTGTGCTATACCGCGGCCGACTTCGACCTGCTGTTCGACCGCTTGAAGAAAACGCTGGACGAAGTGCTCGACCAGCCCGAAGTACGCCGGGCAGTCAAATAATCTTCACGCCGACGCCAGGGAACAGGGTAGCCGGTATCGAAGGATTGCAGGACACGGTGGATAACGACGATGTACGACATGCCAAAACTCGACCGGATCGATATCCACATCCTCAGCCACCTGCAACGCAACGGCCGGGTCACGAACGTGGACCTGGCCGATGCCGTCGGCCTCTCGCCCAGCCCCTGCCTGATTCGGGTGAAGCGCCTGGAGAAGGCAGGCTACGTCACCGGATACGGCGCCCATGTGCAGCTGGAAAAGCTGGGCGACATGCAAGTGGTGTTTACCCAGGTAACGCTGTCGGACCACCGCCGCGAAGACTTCGCGCGGTTCGACGCTGCCGTCCGCAACGTCGACGAGATCGTCGAATGCCACCTGGTCAGCGGCGGTTTCGATTACCTGCTCAAGTTCGTGACCCGCAGCGTGACCCATTACCACAGCATCGCCGAGGAGGTGCTCAGGCAGGGCGTCAATATCGAGAAATACTTCAGCTACATCGTGATCAAATCGACGTTCGTCAAAAGCCACTATCCGATCGAAAAGCTGTTCAACGGTCAGGATTGAYGGTCCGCCGCCCCTGCCTTTCTCCCACCACACCTTCCCTGGACCGTGACCGCACAAAAGTTAACGCGACGCATAAAGCGTCCCTTCATGCATGCATCAACTACATAAGGACTTTCGACCATGTCTCTGACTCTTAATCTGACCGACCTGCTCAAGGAACAGAACTTCATCGATGGCCAATGGCGCGACTGCCTCAGCGGACGCCGGCACGAGGTCGCCGACCCGGCAACCGGCGCCACCTTCGCCAGCGTGCCGGACAGCGGCACGGTGGACGCGCAGATGGCCACCGACGCCGCGCACGCCGCCTTCGAGGGCTGGCGCGCGCTTCCCGCGCGCGAGCGGGCGCGCCTGCTCAAGCGCTGGCATGCGCTGATCGTCGCCAATACGGAAGACCTGGCGCGGATCATCTCGCGCGAGCAGGGCAAGCCGCTGGCGGAAGCGCGTGGCGAGGTCGCCTACGGTGCGTCGTATGTGGAATGGTTTTCGGAAGAAGCCGTCCGGACCTACGGCGACATCATTCCGGAACAGGTGCGCGGCAAGAAGCTGACGGTGACGAAGGAACCGGTCGGCGTCATCGCCGCGATCACGCCATGGAACTTCCCGCTGGCGATGATTGCCCGCAAGATCGCCCCTGCGCTTGCCGCCGGCTGCACCGTCGTCGCCAGGCCGGCCGAAGACACGCCGCTGACGGCACTGGCGCTGGTGCGGTTGGCGGAAGAGGCCGGCATTCCTCCCGGCGTGCTCAACATCGTGACCTCTTCCCGCGCGCAGGTGCAGGAAGTCGTCGGCGCATGGCTGCACGATGCCAGGGTACGCAAGATCACGTTCACCGGTTCGACCGCGGTGGGCAAGCACCTGGCGCGCGAGTCGGCGGGCACGCTGAAGCGCCTGTCGCTCGAACTCGGCGGCAATGCTCCGTTCATCGTGTTCGAGGATGCCGACCTGGATGCGGCGGTCGACGGCCTGATGGCGGCCAAGTTCCGCAACGGCGGCCAGACCTGCGTGTGCCCGAACCGTGTCTATGTGCACGACGCCGTCTACACGACGTTCGCCGCGAAGCTGGTCGAGCGTGTAGCGGCGCTGCGCGTCGGACCGGCCACCCGCGACGACGCGCAGATCGGCCCGATGATCAATGCCCGCGCCGTGGACAAGATCGAGAGCCACGTGCGGGACGCGCTGGCGCGCGGCGGCGAGCTGCTGGCCGGCGGCACGCGGGTGCAGGACGACAGCGCGTGCGGCCCGAACTACTTCATGCCGACGGTGATCGCCGAAGCCAGTCACGAGATGGCGCTGGCCTCGGAAGAAACCTTCGGTCCGGTCGTGCCGCTGTTCCGCTTCTCCGGCGAGGACGAGGTCATCCGCTGCGCCAACGATACGCCTTATGGCCTGGCCGCCTATTTTTATTCGCGCGACATCGCGCGCGTGGCGCGTGTGGCCGAACGGCTGCAGGCCGGCATCGTCGGCGTCAACGAAGGCGTGATTTCCTCGGAAGCGGCGCCTTTCGGCGGTGTCAAAGAGTCGGGTTATGGCCGCGAAGGCTCGCGTTACGGCCTGGACGATTACATGCAGACCAAATATCAGTGCCAGGGCGGCGTCGCCTAGGCAATCATCGGAACGGCGTCATTACAGCGAGTGGGATATGGTATAAAATTTCCTTGAATCCAAACTACTTTTTCGCTGGGGTTAAAGATGATTCACTCGCCCGACCTGAGCTTTTTCCAGCAGATCGTCAAGCAGGGCAGCCTGTCGGCGGCGGCGCGTGAACTCGGCATTACCCCGGCGGCGGTCAGCAAGCGGTTGGCAAAAATCGAAGAGAGCCTGGGCGTTGCCCTGGTACGCCGTACGACGCGCCGGCTCAGCCYGACCGATGAAGGAGAACAGTTTCTTGCCAGCGCGCGCCGGATACTGACGGAGCTCGMGGAGAYGGAACAGCAGGTCGCGCAGAATCGCCTTGCTCCCAAGGGCCTGCTCAGGGTGAACGCGCCGCTGGGTTTCGGTCGGACCTATATCACGCCGATCGTTTCCCGCTTCATCAAGCAGTATCCCGAGGTGGAAGTCCAGTTGCAGCTGACGGACCATCCGCTCAGTCTCGTCGACGACACCTTCGAGATCGGCATACGGTTCGGCGAGATTCCGGATACCCGCCTGGTGGCACGGCGTATTGCGCCCAACCGTCGCCTCGTCTGCGCGGCACCGTCCTACCTCAAGGCGCATGGCGTGCCGAAGGTACCGCACGACCTGGTCCGCCACAACTGCATCGTGCTGAGACAGAACGAGACGGCCTATGGCTCGTGGCGCTTTTCAAAAGGAAAACAGACCGACACCGTCAAGGTGCGCGGAACACTCTCCAGCAACGACGGTGAGGTGGCGCTCAACTGGGTCCTCGCCGGACATGGCCTGATGCTCAGGGCCGAGTGGGATATCGCCAAGTACGTCCGGACCGGCCGGCTGGTGATCCTTCTGGAGGACTATGCGACGGAGCCGGCGGATATTTTCGCCGTCTATGCCGAGCGGCAGGCGCGCTCGCCGCGCGTGCGGGCTTTCACTGACTTTCTCGTGAATAGTTTTGCACAAAGCGCGGGGAAACCGCAGGCGCCCGGGTTGAAGTGGTAGCCGAATATCAGCGCAACCAGTCCTGGAAGCGATAGTAGGCGCCCACGACAGGCAGGAACCAGGGCTTGCCGAAGTGGCCGGGAACCGCCGGCCACGCCAGATCCCGCCATGGATTGCGTTCGGGGCGGCCATCCATGACATCGGCCATCGCCTGTCCCATGTGCACGGACATCTGCACGCCATGTCCGCTATAGCCCGTCGAGTAGTACATGCCGCGATGCTCGCCCGCGCGCGGCAGGCGGTCGGCCGTCATGTCGACCAGTCCGCCCCAGCAGTAGTCGATGCGCACCTCGCGCAGCTCGGGGAAGAATGCTTCCATGGCCGCGCGCAGGATACGCCCGCTCTTCTGGTCCGAGCGCGGATTGGACATCGCAAAGCGCGCACGCCCACCGAAGATCAGGCGGTTGTCGGCCGAAATGCGGAAGTAGTTGCCGATATTCCTGGACGTGACGTAGTTGCGGCGGTGGGGCAGCAGGCGATCCAGCAGCGCGGACTCCAGCGGCTCGGTCGCGATGATGAAACTGCCCACCGAGATCATGCGGCGGCGAAAATGGAAGAACGGGCCGGTGCGGGAATTCCCGGTCGCCAGCAGCACTTGCCTGGCATCGATACTGCCACGCGGGCTGGTGACGCGGAAGCTGCCGTCGGGACGGCGGTCCAGGCCGGTGACTGCGGCGTTCTCGTACACGCGTGCACCCGCACGGACAGCGGCTTGCGCCAGCCCCACGCCGAATTTGCCGACGTGCATCTGCGCACTGGTCTTCTGCAGCAGGCCGCCATGGAAGCTTGCCGACCCCACTTCCGAACGGATGCCGGCGGCCGGCACCATCTCGACATGCGGGTCCACCTCGCGGCGCAGCAAATCGCAGGCACGCGCCAGCTTGTCGTAATGCTCCGGCTTGGCGGCCAGCTTCAGCTTGCCGACACGCGCGAAGTCGCAGGCGATGTTTTCCTGCCTGACGATGCCTTCGACCACGTCGACCGCCGCATCGTAGGCCTGGTAGAAGGCGCGCGCCTTCTCCACGCCGAGGCGCGCAGCCAGCGCGCCAAAGTCATGTGCGAGCCCACTGTTGCAGTGCCCGCCATTCCGGCCGGACGCTTCGCCCACGACGCGTCCCGCTTCGAGCACGGTCACGGAGGCGCCGCGCCTGGCCAGCGCCAGCGCCGCCGACAACCCGGTAAAGCCCGCCCCGACCACGACGACGTCGGCACGTCCGGCAACCGGACCTTCTGCGCCTGCGGTGAAGGCAGGTGCGGTATCGAGCCAGTAAGATTCCAGTTTCATCGCTGCATCCTGTCCAGGTGGCTTGCCGGGTTCATCCGCATCGCCTTACAGACCGACGAGCGCCGGCAGGCCGCTCAGGTCCTTGATCTCGATGGAGCCCCACACCGGCCATGCCGGCTCGTGGCCGCGCGAAACGAAGACCTTGTTCTTGATGCCGACATCGTCCGCCGACAGGTGATCGTAGCGCATGCTCGACGACACATGCAGGATGTCTTCCGGGCTGCAGCCCAGCTGCCCGATCATGTATTCGAAGGCTTGCAGGCGCGGCTTGTAGGCTTGCGCCTGCTGCGCGGTGTAGACGCGGTGGAAAGGCGCACCCAGCTTCTCGACACTGTGCGGGATCAGGTCATCCATGGAGTTGGAGAAGATCACCAGCTTGTATTCCTTCGCCAGCCTGGCCAGCGCGGCCGGCACGTCCGGGTGCGGCTGCCAGGTCTTCACGGCCTCGTAGAATTTCAAGCCTTCGTTGTCGCGATATTCGACACCCCAGCGGCGGCAGGTGCGCTCCACGGAATTGCACAGGACCTCGTCGTACGGCCTGAAGTCGCCCATCACTTCATCGAGGCGGTAACGCGCAAAGTCCGTCGTGAACTGCGGCATGTCCTCGGGGGAGACACGGTCGGCGAAGAGCTCTTCCATCTTCTCCTTCATCTGGAAGTTGATCAGCGTGCCGTAGCAATCGAAGGAGATGTATTTCGGCCGTAAGTGGGTAGTCATGGTTCGGGTTCCTTGGTTTGACATTCGGGTGGTGGGTTGAGCTGAATGCCATTCTAGGGAGCGAGGCCATGGATAGAATGCCTATGAATTCACACTACTTTTTCTTTGCAGTTAAAAATGGCGTGTGCACCGGCGTATCACAATCATGGGCGTGGCGTTAGTAACGATCCCGGCATTACACCGGGATGTCGTCGAGCCGTGGTTCCAATCGCCACGCCGTCCGCGCATCAGGCGGGATAGCTCTCCGGCGAGCGCAGTTCGGCGAACTGCTCGATGTTGCCGATGCGCACCGTGACAGGGTTCAGGCTCGTATGCGGCGCCAGCGAACGCCACGCGAACTTCCACTCCTTTTCGCGGGCATCGGCAATCGGTCGCGAAAAGGCCACGCCGAGGCGCGAGCGGATGCCGTATTCGACGGGACCGTCGATGCCGGCCCAGTTGGGCAGCGTGCGCTGGACGGCGCGGTGCAGGCGCTCGCCGAATTCCTCCGTGTTGTGGATCACGAGGCAGCTGTCGGCCGGGCCGAGGACGTCGAACAGGCCTTTGTTCCATGCGGTCGAGAACGACAGCGTCAGGAAACCGTTCTCGGGTTGCAGTTTGAATTGGCCGGTCGACAGCGCCAGTTCCAGCTCGGCGCGCAGGCCGTAGCGGTGCAGGGTCGGGGGGCGTTGATAGTCATGCATGATGCTCTCGATTCGTGAGTCTAATCCGGCCGGGCCGGCGTGTCGTGGCGGTGGATGCGCATGTAGCGGAACGAGACGGTTACTTCGCGCAGCAGGAAAACGAAACTGGAAATCAGGGCGACCATGGCCACCACGAACATGCCGGCGATGTAGCGGTCCAGCGGCAGGTTCGTGGTATCGCCGAGGAACAGGCAGGCGATCACCACGCAGATCAGGAAGCCGCAGCCGGTGCTGGACGTGATCGCATAATTGATCAGCCGCCAGCGCAGGTACAACACCTCGAGTTCCTCGCTGCATTCGGGGTCGGGCCCCTTGCGCAGCTCGATCTTGAGGTCGCGGGTACGGTCGATGATGCGTGCGAGACGGTTCATCAGTACCGTCAGCTTGGTCGCCACGCCGGTAAGCAGGAACACGGGCGCGATCGACAGCTGGATGACATGGCCGATGTCGTTGGTCTGGATATTCATGCGGAGTAGCTTGTCGTTATTGTAAGAAGCTGGGAACAGTGTAGCAGGCGGGGCCTGGGTCCCGGGTTATGGTGATGTCAATCGAAGCGGCCGTAGCGCTTGAACTGCTCCGTGGCGGCAACGAGGGCGCGCGCGATGCCGACCTCCAGCGCGCCGTGGCCGGCGTCCGGGATCATGCGCAGGCGCGATCCGCCCCAGGCCTGGTGCAGGCGGTGCGCGGACAACGGCGGGCAGATCACGTCGTAGCGGCCCTGCACGATCACCGCGGGCAGGTGAGAAATGCGCCCGACGTCACGGATCAGCTGGTCCGGCTCGAGGAAGCCGCCGTGCGCCATGTAGTGCGATTCGAGCCGGCCCACGCCCAGGTCGAGCGTGTCGGACGAATGTTCTTCTTCCTGCGGCAGCAGGAATACGCGGCGGCCCTCGAAGCGGCTCCACGCGCGCGCGGCGGGCCAGTATTGCTGCGGGTCGTCGCACAGCAGGCGCTTCGTGTAGGCCGCCAGCAGGTCGCCGCGCTCCTCGGGCGGAATCGGGGCGATGAAGTCGTCGTACAGCTCCGGATAGAACCATTGTACACCGTACAGGAAGAATTCGATCTCGGCCGGGGTGCACAGGAAAATCCCGCGCAGCACGAAACCGAGGCAGCGCTGCGGGTGCGCCTGCCCGTAGGCCAGCGCGAGGGTCGAGCCCCAGGAGCCGCCGAACACGAGCCAGCGCTCGATGCCGAACAGGTTGCGCAAGCGTTCGATGTCGTCGATCAGCAACTGCGTCGTGTTGTTGCGCCATTCGCCCAGCGGCGTCGACTTGCCGGCGCCGCGCTGGTCGAACAGGATCACGCGATAGGCGCTCGGGTCGAAGAAGCGGCGGTGCTGCGGCGACAGGCCCGCGCCCGGGCCGCCGTGCAGGAACACGACGGGGATGCCGTTCGGATTACCCACCTCTTCCCAATAAATCGTGTGCACATCGTCGACGGCCAGCATGCCGTGGCGATTCGGGAGGATCGGAGGGAATAGCGACGGCGGCGTGGCGGGCATGGCGGAATCGGTCTGCAATAACGACAACCGATTGTAGCCTACCGCCCGGCCGGACTAGAAGAAAGTGTTGAGCGCAAAACACACAGCGTAGTCGTCGTCCACGGCCAGCAGCAACGGCCAGCGGTCGAACGTCGTGCATGGATGCGAGATGCCGCAACCGACCAGGTCGCCCACCGCGAGCATCTCGCGCACCGGCCCTTCCGGCAGGCGCAGGTAGGCATGCTGGTCGTTCATTTTGACGATCTCGCAGCCGTCCGGCAGCGCATGCGCGGCGCCGGGACCGGGCCGGTGGTGCCACAGGGGCAGCGGCAGACCGGCGTCGTGCGACGCGTCGCGCTTGCCCATCGTGAGGATCGCCAGCCCCGGCTCCGGGCGCGATTGCACGACGCTCCAGATCTCCAGCGCYGGCCGCAACCCTTCTCCCGGTGCCACGCCCTCGCGCGCATCGAGTGCCTCGATGTGGCGCTGGTACATGCCGTGGTCGCTCGTCAGGTAGCAGCCGCTGCGCAGCACGGGCACGAGCGGCAGCGACAACCCGTGCAATTCCTGGAACCCGCGCGCGACCAGGTCGAAGTACGACGAGCCGCCCGCCGTCACGAGGATCTCGCGCGTGCCGAACAGGCCTTCGTCGTCCGCCTCGCGCACGAGCGCGCACAGGCGCGCGATGAAGCTGGACACCGCGCGCAAATCGGCGTCATGGTCGTCCGACACAAGCAAGCCTTCGTAGCCCTCGAAGCCGGCCAGCACGAGGCCCGGCGCGCGCTCGATGGCGCGGGCCACCGTCAACGCTTCTTCCGGTGTACGGCAGCCGGCGCGCTTGCCCGACAGGCCCAGTTCAACCAGGACGGACAAAGGCCGCATAAGCGGATAACTGAGCGGATGCGCCTCGACTTCCTCCGCCAAACGCGCGACGCCCGCGAGCGAATCGGCCAGCACGACGCATTCGAAACCCGGATCGTCGTGCAGCAGTTGCAACACCATGCGCACATCGCTGCGCGCGACGAGCTGGTTGGCGACGAGCACGCGGCGCACGCCGAACCGGTGCGCCACCCGCACCTGCACGGCGTTCGCCAGGGTGATGCCCCAGGCGCCGTTCGCGAGCTGGGCGCCGAACAACTGCGGGCACATCGTCGTCTTGCCGTGCGGGGCGATGCGCACGCCATGGCGTTCGCAGAAGTCGCGCATCCAGTCGAGRTTGTGGCGCAGCGCCGACGCTTTGAGTACGGCGACGGGATAACTGGTGTCGCCATGCAGCACGTTCCAGCCCTGCACGCCGATCGCGCCCTGGCGCAGCGGCGCGGTCAGCGGCAGGCCTTTCACGCCGGGCTGCAGCATCTGTTCTTCCAGGCTGGACAAGGCCAGCGCACCGTGCGGCAATGCGTTCATGATATTCCTTCTCGTTAGGCGTCGAGGCTGCGCAATTCGTCCTCGATGTCGACGCGCAAGAGGCCCGGCGTCGGCATCACGCCTTTCGAGCCCGGCGTGCGGAAAATGCCGGCCACGAGGCCGTCCTGCTGCAGCTGGGGCAGCAGCTCGCCCAGCAGCTCGTCCAGCGAAAACGCATGCGGCTCATAACCCTCCCACTCGAATTCCGCGCACAGCCGGGCGAATTCCTCGTCCGGCCACATCGCGAACACGAGTGTACCGTCATCCTTCTTCGCCAGCGCCCAGCCGTTGCGGTACAGGCCCCACACGGTGCCCGAGGATGCCACGCGCTTGACGAAATATTCATAGCGCTGCGGCGCCGCCATGCGCACCACGGCCTTCACTTGTTCAGCATCGATCATCGCCTTTTCCCACGCGCGCCCGACGGCGGCCGTCGTCATGAGGATACGACACATGGCCCCCACATGGCGCAGCCAACAAATTCGGGGTCAGAGCACTTTTTTGAGCTATGGTCAGCGGGCATGTTCAAACGCGAGGCGCCGCCAATTCGATGCGGATAACGCTACTGCACCACAAATTGTCGCTTCTGCGCTTTTGGAACACATAGGCTCTGACCCCGAATTTTCGAGTAAATGTGCTCTGACCCCGAACTTTCATGGCGCGGCCTAACCGTCCGGCAAAAAAAAACCGCCCGAAGGCGGTGTCGCATGGCTATGCCATGGCTTATTGCATGTGCTGGCCGCCGTTGATGGCGATGTTGGCGCCGGTGACGAAGGCTGCCTCGTCCGACGACAGGTAGGCGACCAGGCCAGCCACTTCTTCCGGCTTGCCCAGGCGGCCCATCGGGATCTGCGGCAGGATCTTCGATTCCAGCACTTCGGCCGGGATGTCGGTGACCATCTTGGTGCCGATGTAGCCCGGCGAGATGGTGTTCACGGTGACACCCTTGCGCGCCACTTCCAGCGCCAGGGCTTTCGTGAAGCCGTGGATGCCGGCCTTGGCCGCCGAATAGTTGGTCTGGCCGAACGCGCCCTTCTGGCCGTTGACGGACGAGATGTTGATGATGCGGCCCCAGTTGCGCTCGACCATGCCGTCGGTGACCGGTTTGGTCATGTTGAACACGGAATCGAGGTTGGTCTTCATGACCGCATCCCAGTTCACCTTGTCCATCTTCTTGAAGGTCATGTCGCGGGTGATACCGGCGTTGTTGACCAGCACGTCGACCGGGCCGACATCCTGCACGACCTTGGCCACGCAGGCCTGGGCCGAATCATAGTCGGACACGTCGCATTCATAGGCCTTGAAGTCATGACCCTGTTCGCGCATCGCAGCGAGCCAGCCTTCGGCTTTCTTGCTGCCCGGCGAGTACGTCGTCACGACTTTATAGCCGAGCGCCGCCAGCTTGATGCAGATCGCTTCACCCAGGCCGCCCATGCCGCCGGTCACTAATGCCACTCTAGCCATTGTCTTCTCCTAGTTTTTCGCTTTAATAGCGCACACACATTGTTTTAACTACGGAATTGCTTCTACAGACGCGGCGCCGCCATGGCCGGCGCCGCGTCGTGTCTCGTCAGCGCTCGACCGCCAGGGCCACGCCCATGCCGCCGCCGATGCACAGGGCCGCCAGGCCCTTCTTGGCGTCGCGGCGGATCATTTCGTACAGCAGGGTCACCAGCACGCGCGCACCCGAGGCGCCGATCGGGTGGCCCAGCGCGATGGCGCCGCCGTTGACGTTGATCTTCGACGTGTCCCAGCCCATCTGCTTGTTGACGGCGACGGCCTGGGCGGCAAACGCTTCGTTGATCTCCATCAGGTCGACGTCTTCGTGCTTCCAGCCGGCCTTTTCCAGGCACTGGCGGGCGGCGTTGACCGGGCCCATGCCCATGATGGCCGGATCCAGGCCGGCCGACGAATAGGCCTTGATGCGTGCCAGCGGGGTCAGGCCCAGGGCCTTGGCCTTCGAGGCCGACATCATGATCACGGCGGCGGCGCCGTCGTTCAGGCCGGAAGCGTTACCGGCAGTCACGGAGCCCTCCTTGTTGAAGGCCGGACGCAGGCTGGTCAAGCCTTCCAGCGTGGCGCCATGCTTCGGATACTCGTCGGTATCGAAGACGGTGGTGCCCTTCCTGGAGGCGATCTCGATCGGGATGATCTCGTCCTTGAACTTGCCGGCCTTTTGCGCGGCCTCGGCCTTGAGCTGCGACTGCAGCGCGAATTCGTCCTGTTCCTGGCGCGAGATCTCGTACTTGCGTGCGACGTTCTCGGCCGTCACCCCCATGTGGTACTGGTTGTAGACGTCCCACAGGCCGTCGACGATCATCGTGTCGGTCAGCTTGGCATCGCCCATGCGGAATCCGTCGCGCGAACCGTTCAGCACGTGCGGCGACGCGCTCATGTTTTCCTGGCCGCCGGCGATCACGATGTCGGCATCGCCGCACTTGATGGCCTGGGCTGCCAGGTGGGTGGCGCGCAGGCCGGAGCCGCACACCATGTTCAGGGTGAAGGCCGGGACGGTATCCGGCAGGCCGCTCTTGATGACGGCCTGGCGGGCCGGGTTCTGGCCGACGCCGGCCGTCAGGACCTGGCCCAGAATGACTTCGCTGACCGCATCCGGGGCGATGCCCGACTTGGCCAGCAGGTGCTTGATGACCTGGGCGCCTAACTCGGCAGCCGGAATTTTTGCGAGCGCGCCACCGAACTTGCCGATTGCAGTACGGCCAGCGGCCACGATTACGACATCTTCCATATCAATCTCCGGTATCCCGGCCCCAGCGGCCGGGGTTCAATGAGTGGACAGCCCTGCTGTCGGTCTTGTTCCGAGCAGGCCTGGAAGATGCAAAAAACCAGCGCAACGCTTGCGTCAAGCCGGTGCCGGCTCCGCATGCGTGGTTCGCATGGGAGGCATCAGAAACCGGACTACGCGGTAGGTCAACCATGTCGTGCGCTTGATGAATCACAATCTCAGCTCAGGCTTGGACGGAAAGCCAACAATATTAGTGACCTCGCTTAAAGTTTGTTTAAGCAAAATCAATCTTATCAGCTTATTCAACGGAAAAAACAGCCCCTTTTTTGATTTTGCTTAATGATGAGCGTCTTTTTGTGCATTTTTTTTGTTCTGGAAACAGGGATTGCCGCCCATCCAGACACGGTCCGAAAGCCTTTTCCTTTGGTTGAAATTTCACAGTAGAATGCATGGGCTAAGCCAACCTCATTGATTTATGTCCAAAAGCCCGAGCTCCCTGCCCATCGAAATCAAGATCTCCACGGTCGTGGCCATTTCGACCATCCTGCACTCGGCCGATCCGATTGCGATCGATGCCGCGCTGAAGCAGATGACCGGGGGTGTATCGGATTTCTTCGAGGATGAATTCGCCGTCATCGACATCGCCGGCATCGCCGAGGAGGCCGCGCACATCGATTGGGAGGCGCTCGTCGCGCTGCTCCGCAAGTACCGCCTGAACGCCGTCGCCGTGCGCGGCGCCCCGGCCGCCCTGCACGACGTGGTCCGTGCGCACGACCTGTTCCTGGACGATGGTTCCAGCGGCCTGCAGACCGGCGGCAGCCGCGAACGCGAGATGCCCGCGGCCGCTGCCGCGCCGCTGGAAGCGGCCGCGCCTGCCCCGGCG
>NZ_JBFUDR010000127.1:0-17029 GCF_056404615.1 Massilia sp. P2_C2
GCCGCGGCCGAGTTCGCGCGCCAGAACGATATCCTCGACCGCATGCTGTCCACGTCCGAACGCACGCGCACGGAATTCGATTACACCCAGCGCTTCCCGGCACCGCACAACGACATCCTGCATCCGACGGCGCAGGGCCTTGGCCTGGACCAGGCCTGGGTCTACGGCCTCATCCGCCAGGAATCGCGCTTCGTCTCGGATGCACAGTCCGGCGTCGGCGCGTCCGGCCTGATGCAGGTGATGCCGTCGACCGGTAAATGGGTGGCGGAAAAGATCGGCCTGACGGATTACGGGCACGGCATGCTGAGCGATATCCGGACGAATATCGTGCTCGGCACCAATTACCTGAACATGGTGCTGAACAATGCGGATGGGTCGCAGGTACTGGCGACGGCTGCCTACAACGCCGGTCCCGGGCGCGCACGCACGTGGCGCGGCCTGTTGAGCGCGCCGATGGAAGGCGCCGTCTTCGTCGAAACGATCCCGTTCGACGAAACGCGCAACTACGTGCGCAACGTGATGTCGAACGCGACGAACTATGCGGCCCTGTTCGAGAAGCGTCCGCAATCGCTCAAGGCGCGCCTGGGGACGATCACGCCGCGCGGGGGCGGCATCGGCATGCCGTGACCGCGGCGCCGGACACGCATCGGAGGAGATCATGCACGAGCAGTCGGTCGTCGTATTCGGCGGGACCGGATTCATCGGCAGCCACCTCGCGGCCAGGCTGGCCGAACACGCCGTGTCCACCGTCGTTCCCACGCGGCACGAAGCGCATGCGATGCACCTGATGCCGCTGGGCGTCGACATCGAGCAGGTCGACCTGGGCGACGACGCCGCATTGCGCCGCCTCGTGGCCGGGCGCACCGCCGTGATCAACCTCATCGGCATTCTCCATTCGCGCCGCGGCGATCCTTACGGTCCGGACTTCCGCCGCGTCCACGTCGAGCTGCCGCGCCGCATCGTCGCCGCCTGCGCGGCCGAGGGCGTGCCGCGCTACCTGCACATGAGCGCGCTCGGCGCAAACCGGCACGGACCGTCGATGTACCAGCGTTCCAGGGCCGACGGCGAAGCGGCCGCGGTGAGCGAACCGGCCGTCGCGGCGACGATTTTCCGGCCATCCGTCGTGTTCGGGCCGGAAGACCGCTTCCTCAACATGTTCGCGCGCCTGCAGCGCCACCTGCCCGTTGTTCCGCTCGCCTGTGCCCATGCGCGCTTCCAGCCCGTGTATGTGGGCGACGTGGCCGAGGCCTACGTGCGTGCGCTGCTCGACCGGCATACGGACGGCTTCATCTACGAACTGGGCGGGCCGCAGGTCTATCAACTGCAAGAACTGGTGCGGCTGGCCGGGCGCTATGCCGGCCACGAGCGCAGGATCCTCGCCCTGCCGGACGGGCTGGCGCGGCTGCAGGCCAGGTTCTTCGAACTGCTGCCCGGCGAGCCCATGATCA
This sequence comes from Massilia sp. P2_C2, assembly GCF_056404615.1. NCBI lineage: Bacteria > Pseudomonadati > Pseudomonadota > Betaproteobacteria > Burkholderiales > Oxalobacteraceae > Massilia > Massilia sp. P2_C2. The sequence continues at coordinate 1,449 of NZ_JBFUDR010000127.1, forward strand.
CGCGCGACAACCTCGATTCGATGAAGGTCGATAACGTCGTCCACCCGTCCACGAACAATAAAGTCTTGACAACAGCGGCGCTGGGAATCAAGCTCACGGCGCTCGAGGCCGTCGCGCCGCAGTACCTGGCGCCGCCCGGCGGACTCGACGTCCTGCGCGCCCGTGCCGGACGCTGACCTTCAACGATCACGCCACACCATGCAGACTCTCGAACTCGACCCGACATTGACGCAGACCCTCGACAACGCACGCCAGGCCGGCCTGACCCTGGTCATCGGCAACAAGAATTATTCCTCGTGGTCGATGCGCCCGTGGGTGGCGCTCGTCGCCGCCGGCATCCCGTTCACGGAAGTGCGCGTCCTGCTCGACCGGCCGGACACGGCCACCAACATCGCCAACTACTCGGCCGCCGGCCGCGTGCCCGTGCTGCTGGCCGGCGAGATGACGATCTGGGACAGCCTCGCGATCTGCGAATACGTCGCGGAACAATTCCCGGACAAGCATATGTGGCCCCAGGATGTGGCGGCCCGCGCCACGGCGCGTTCGGTCGTCGCCGAGATGCACTCCGGCTTCACGGACCTGCGCAGCGCGATGACGATGAACATCAAGGCGCGCCTGCCGGGCCGCGGTCGCACCCCGGGCGCACAGGCCGACATCGGCCGCATCTGCGAGATCTGGGAAGAGTGTTTGTCCCGCTTCGGCCACCACAACTTCCTGTTCGGCGATTTCTCCATTGCCGACGCCTTCTTCGCACCGGTCGTCACCCGCTTCCAGACCTATGGCGTGGCGCTGGCGCCGGCGCTGCAGGCTTATTGCGAGCGCGTGCTCGCGCACCCGGCCGTGGCACGCTGGATCGCAGAGGCGATGGCCGAAACGGAAATCGCCGCCGCCCACGAAGACGAATTGCCGGACTGACGATGCAGGCCTTTGTCGTTGGCGGCGCCGTCCGCGATGAGTTGCTGGGGCTGCCCGTCCAGGACCATGACTGGGTCGTCGTCGGCGCCACGCCCGACGACATGATCGCCAAAGGTTTCCGGCCGGTCGGCAAGGATTTCCCCGTGTTCCTGCATCCGCAGACGCACGAGGAATACGCCCTCGCGCGCACCGAGCGCAAGACGGCGCCCGGTTACCACGGCTTCGTGTTCCACACGGCGCCGGACGTCAAGCTGGAAGACGACCTGGTCCGGCGCGACCTGACCATCAATGCGATGGCCCGCGCCGAGGATGGCACGATCGTCGACCCGTACGGCGGCTTGCAGGATTTGCAGGACCGCGTGTTTCGCCATGTGTCGCAGGCGTTCGCCGAGGATCCCGTGCGCATCCTGCGCCTGGCACGTTTCGCCGCGCGCTTCCCGGACTTCACCGTCGCCGATACCACGCTGGCGCTGATGCGGCAGATGGTCGAGGCGGGCGAGGTGGATGCGCTCGTGCCGGAGCGCGTGTGGCAGGAATTGTCGCGCGGGCTGATGGAACAAAAGCCGTCGCGCATGTTCGCCGTGCTGCGCGATTGCGGCGCGCTGGCGCGGATCCTGCCAGAACTGGACGCGCTGTGGGGCGTGCCCCAGCCGCCGCTGCACCATCCCGAAGTCGACACGGGCGTGCACATGATGCTCGTGATCGACTACGCGGCCAGGCAGGGCTACGACCTGCCCATCCGCTTCGCCGCCCTGATGCACGACCTGGGCAAAGGCAGGACGCCGCCCGAGCACTGGCCGAAGCACCATGGCCACGAAGGCATGGGACCCGGGCTGATCACGGACCTGTCCAAGCGTCTGCGCGTGCCGACGGACTGCCGCGACCTGGCCGTGATGACGGCGCGCGAGCACGGCAACGTCAGCCGCGCAATGGAACTGCGGCCGAACACGATCGTTTCGCTGTTCGAACGGTGCGACGCGTTCCGCAAGCCGGAGCGGTTCGCCCAGATGCTGCTGGCGGCCGAATGCGATGCGCGCGGGCGCGGGGATGAACGGCACGAGATGCGGACGCGTGATTATCCGCAGGGGCCGTACCTGCTGCGCGCGCTGGAGGCGGCGCGGGGCGTGAACGCGGGCGAGGTCGCGGCGCGCTACAGCGAGAATCGCGAAAAGATTCCGGAGGCCGTGCATGCGGCGCGTGTGGCGGCCGTGAAGGTGGCGCTGCGCGACGTGCGCGATTGATGGGTAGGGTGGGCACCCCGTGCCCACGCGGACGTCGGCAAACCGCATACGTTACGCGTGGGCACAGGGGCGCCCACCCTACGCGGCCTTGCCCTCGGCCGACAGGACCCCGGTGGCGTCCATGCGCCAGGTGTCGCGGCCCGCTTCCTTGGCGCGGTACAGTGCCGTATCGGCCTTCTTGTATAACCCTTCCGTCGCGGTGCCGTCCTGCCATGCCAGGGCGGCGCCGATGCTGGCGCTGACGTGCATGACGTGGGTGCCGAACGTGATCGGCGCGCGCATCGAGTCGACGATGCGCTGCGCCACATCGCCGACGATGGCGTCGTTGGCCGGTGTCAGCAGGACGGCGAATTCGTCGCCGCCCAGCCGCGCCACGCAATCGGTCTGGCGCACGGCCGCGCGCAGGCGTTCCGCCGTCGCGACGAGCAGCGCATCGCCGGCGTCGTGGCCGAGCGTATCGTTGATGTGCTTGAAGCGGTCCAGGTCGATCAGCAGCAATGCAAAGGAGTCGCCGCGGCGCCGGGCCAGCGCGCCCAGGCGTTGCAGCTCATCGTTGAAGCGGCGCCGGTTGGGCAGGTCCGTCAGCGCGTCGTTGTAGGCCATGGTTTCAAGCCGCAGTTGGGTGGCGCGCAGCTCGGCGGTGCGGCTGGCGACCACCGCCTCCAGCTCGCGCTGGCGCCGGCGCAGCAGCGACGTACGGGCCTGCACCAGCGCGGCGAGGGCTGCCAGCACGCCGATCACGCCCAGCGCGTGTGCCCACGTCTGCTGGTGCCAGGCAGGCAGGACGCGGACCGGCACTTCCAGGGCGGCGTCGTCGCCGGCCCCGTCGGTGGCACGCACGCGCAGGCGATACGAGCCCGGCGGGAGGTTGTTGTAGCTGGCGTGGCGCACTGCCGGGTCGGCGTCGATCCAGGCACTGTCGAAGCCTTCGAGCCGGTAGGCGTAGTGCCGGTGCTCGGCCGGCATGTAGTCCAGGGCCGAGAACTCGACCGTGAAGCCGCGTTCGCGGTCGGCCGGGGTGAGGGTCAGCACGGCGGACTCGCCGGCCGACGGGCCCGGCGGCGGCGGCCGGGTCGCGCGCCCGCCGAGCATCAGTTGCGTGACGGCGAGCTGGGGCTGGGGCCGGCGGGTGTCCAGCCGGTCCGGCAACACGACGCTGAGGCCGGACGAGCCGCCGAACAGCACTTCGCCTGCGGGCCCGAGGGTGCCCGAGCTGGTCCAGTAAGTGGGTACGTGCACGCCGTCGGCCTCGCCCAGCCGGCGCACCTGCAAGGTGTCGGGGTTGACGCTGGCCAGGCCCTGGTCCGTGCTCAGCCATACCTGGCCGGTACGGTCCTGCACCAGCGAATCGACACTGTTGTCGGGCAGGCCGTCGGCCGTCGTCAGGCGCCGGAACCAGCGCCGTCCGGTGCTGTCCGTATGGTCGAGGATGGCGATGCCGTTGCCGAACGAGGACAGCCACAGGCGCCCCTTGTGATCGACGAGGAACGAGGACACGAAGCCGTTCGGCGCACGCGTGCGGTCGGCGTTGTCGGTCGGCAGGCGCTCTACCGTCTGGTTGTCCCGGCCCAGCCTGGCGACGCCGCCCCGGGTGCCGACCCATACGGTACCGTCCCCGAGCGGCAGCAGGGCGGTGACGCGGCGGTCGCCCAGCGCTTCGTCCTCGTGGCGCAGCAGGGTCGTCTTTCCGGCGGACGACAACCGCACCGCCCACACCCCGTCCAGCCCGCCCAGCCACAGGACGTCGTCCTGCCAGGCCAGCGCCCAGACGGCCGTGTCCGGGCGGCGCCCGGCAATCTCGACCCGCTGGATGGCACCGCCGTTGGCGTTGCTGTGGTATAGCCCTTGCTGGGTGCCGATGTAGACGCTGCCGTCCGGCGCGTTCGCCATGGCCAGCACGCGGCCCTTGGGCAGCACGCCGGGCTTGCCGTTGGCGCCCGCCTTGAGCTCCGTCACCGCGCCGGTGCGCGGGGTGACGATGCTCACGGAACCGCCGGGGACGCTCAGCCATACCTTGCCGTCCGGGCGGGTCAGCATGTGATAAATGTTGAGGCCGGTGGTGGTGCCGATCGCCCGCACCGTCGCGACGCCGTGCGAGCGGGGATCGTGCTGGCTCAGCGGGCCGCCGGTGGCAACGAAGATCTGGCCGCCGCGCTCGCGCAGCATCGCGACGACCTCCTCGCTGCGCAGGCTGTCCTGCACGTCGCCGCGGTAGCGCAGGCGCCGCGTCGTTTCCTGCTGCATGTCGACCTCGACGATGCCGCCGCTCTCCGTGCCGAGCCAGATGACGTCGGCCTCCTTTTCCACGATCGAGCACACGCGCTCGCCCTGCAAGGTGGCCTGGGCGCCTTTTTCCACGATGGGGTAGGGTGCCGCTCCCGCCGCGCTGATGACGAAAGCGCCGTTGGCGCGGGTACCGATCCACACGCGGCCCGCGCTGTCCTGGTACAGCGCGCTGATCGACGGTTCGGTGCGCGCCGGCGCGCCCAGGTGCACGATCTCCGGCCGGGCGTCGTCGCCGGACCGGTAGAACAGGCCTTCGCGGGTGCCGATCCAGAGACCGCCCTGGCGGTCGCGCAGCAGCACGTCCACCCCGCCCGACGGCAGCGCGGGTGCGGCCAGCTGCGGGGCGCCGCTGGCGGCGCCATGCACGTTGCCGCCGGCGTCGACGTGTTCCAGTCCCGCGCCGGTGCCCACCCATATGCCGCCGGCACCGTCGTCGACGATGCCGGAAACACGTGCATGGTCGAGGCCGCCCGGACCTGCCGGAATGGTGGTGAAGCGGTCGCGCTCGGCGTCATAGCGGGCCAGGCCGCCGGCGCTCGTGCCGACCCACAGGCGTCCGCCCGTGTCCACGTGCACGCTCAGGATGTAACCGTCGGGCAGGCTGCCTGCCTGTTCGGGATCGGCCCGGTAGCGCCGCGCCCGGAACCCGTCCCAGCGGACCAGGCCAGTCTGCGTGCCCAGCCAGATAAACCCATCATGGTCCTGGGCGATAGACGTTCCGAAACTCAGCGGTTCGTCCATGTGATGTCTGAACGACACATGGGAAAATGGCTTCCACGCCGCGGGTGCGTCATCGGCGGCGGCCGTGCTGGGCGATAAGACCATCAGTGCGCCAATCCAGAACATCACGCACGACAGAGCTTGGCGGAAAAATAACATGTGGTAACTCAAGCGTCATTCCGCCTCAGTATAGGCCGCTTCCTCCCGTATGGTTCATTCGCGGCACGGTGAGGGCGGTTTCTGTTGTATTGGTGCAAGGCCGCCTGTTTCTCCGATGTCGGCGCGACAGTAAATCGAGGGATTCGGTAGAATGCTCGTGTTGCAGTGCACAATAGAACGACCATGCAGGACAATCCACTTCGCCTCTGGCTGAAGAACCTGATGAAACACAAGGGCCGGACCGTACTGGTGAAGAGCCTGGCCGAGCGCGACCGGCGACGCGTGCTGCGTCACTTCATGGCGCTCGACCGGGACGACCGCCTGCTGCGCTTCGGCAGCGTGCTCCCCGATCCGCAGCTCGAAGCCTACGTGGCAAAACTCGATTTCACGAAAGACATCGTGTTCGGCGTCTACAACCGCATGTTCCAGCTCGTGGGCGTGGGTCATCTCGCGTTCACGTCGCGCGACGCGCGTCCGGACAGCATCCATTACACGGACAAGGAAAAGGTGGCCGAGTTCGGCGTTTCGGTGTCGAAATCGGCGCGGGGGCAGGGCATCGGCACCCGGCTGTTCGAGCGGGCTGCGATCCATTGCCGCAATTCCGACGTGGACACGCTGTACATGCAATGCCTGTCGTCGAACCGTACGATGATGCACATCGCCAAAAAGGCCGGCATGGAGATCCGCCGCGAGTATGGCGAGGCGGATGCCCACCTGCACCTGCCGCCGCCCAGTCCCGGCAGCGTGCTGGCCGAGGCGCTGGAAGAGCAGATCGCCAAGATCGACTACACGGTCAAGGCGAATGCGCGCGCCGCGGCCAAGTGGTTCCTGCCCAGACGCTGACGCCGCGTCCGGTGCCGGGTAGGGTGGACGGGTTTCCCGTCCACGCGGTGATACGCGGCGGCTCCGATATCATGCACGAGCACGAAGCCGCCAACAATCGCCGCGTGGACGGCGGAGCCAGCTGCGCGCCCCGGTCCACCCTACGCCGACTCGCGCGGCACCAGTCCTCCCGTAAAACGCTTGCGGTAGGGCGCAGAAACGGCGCCGTCCAGCTGTGCCTGCAGGCATTCCATCGCGGCCACGCCGATCGCGGCGACGTCCTGCCGGAACGTCGTCAGTGGCGGGTACAGGTAGGCGGAAATCGGCAGGTCGTCGTGGCCTGCGATGGCCAGGTCCTTGCCCGGTTCCAGGCCGAAGCGCCGGCAGGCCGACATCGCGCCGATCGCGAGCCGGTCGGTGCCGCAGGCGAGGGCGGTGATGCCGGTGCGTTTCCAGGCGCCGCTGGCGAGCCAGTCGAGCACGTGGCGGAATGCGTAAGCCTCGAAATCCCACGAGGGCTGCGTGCTGCCGGGGACGATGTGCGGCTGCATGCCCGCTTCCGCCATCGCGTCCAGGTAGCCGGCCAGCCGTTCTTCCGGCGACGGATGCGCCACCGGCGGCGCGCCCAGGTAGGCCGGCCGGTGGCCGCGGCCGAGCAGGTAGCGGGTCAGCATCGCCATGCTTTGCCGGTTGTCGTTCATCACGTAGTCGCAGTCTTCGTGCACATAGCTGTCCATGTAGACGATGCGCATTTCCTGCTCCAGCCGCCGCAGCAGTTCCAGGTTGGCCCGCGACGCGACCGCCGTCAGGATCACGCCCGCCACCTTCATCGACCGCATCGTCAGCAGCGCCGCCGCTTCCTCGGCCGGGTCGTTGTACGAGCACTGGATGATCACGTCCATCCCGAGCGCCTTGGCCCTGGCTTCGATCGCGCGCAGCGCTTCGGCGAAGAAGGGTTCGTTGATCACCGGGAGGACGATGCCGACGATGCGCGAGCGCCCGCGCACGAGGCTCACCGCGTGCGGATCGGGCACATATTCGAGTTCGCGGCAGGCCTGTTCGATGCGGGCCCGGGTATCGGCCTTGAGGCCCTCGCGGTCATTGAAATACTTCGAGACCGTGGCGCGCGACACCCCGGCCCGCGCGGCGACGTCGTGCATCGTGACAGGGCCGCCACGGGGCGTATTCTGCGCAGTCTTCATGGCTTTACTCGTGTAAGTTTCTTGTCCTGGCGGCGGTCCGGGAGCAGCTGGGGCCCGCGAGCGCGTCACCATCATAGCAAAAATACCTGCGTGCAATAGGAATATCGTTTTTCCCAGTGCGGTCGGGCTGTTTGTGTCCTGTTGCGATCACTCAACCGTTAAAAAAATTTTAAATAAACCTGTTGACGAAAAAAAGTCGACACGTGTAAAGTTATTTCATAACGACGGTATCAAAAAACATAAAACTTCAGGAGACTACGCCATGAACAGACCCGCCGTGTTCGCGAGCATCGCGGCACTCACCTTCGCTTTGGCCGGCCAGGCCCAGGCCGCGCGGCCGCTGAAATCCGTCGGCGTCGCCGTCAGCGACCTCGCCAACCCGTACTTCGTCGCGATCGGCAAGGGCGCGCTTGACGCCGCCAAAAAGGTCGGCGGCGACAAGGTCCGGGTCACGACCGTCTCCAGCAAATACGACCTGAACACGCAGGTTGGCCAGATCGAGAACTTCATCGCCAACAAGGTCGACATCCTCATCGTCAACGCGTCCGATCCCAAGGGCATCGCACCCGTGCTGCAAAAGGCGCGCAATGCCGGCATCGTGGTGATGGCCGTCGACGTCGGCGCCGACAACGTGGACGCGACGATCATGTCCGACAACACGATGGCCGGCGTCGAATCGTGCCGGCGCATCGTCGAACGCCTGCATGGCAAGGGCAATGTCGTGATCGTCAACGGGCCGCCCGTGACGGCCGTGATCGCGCGCGTGGCCGGTTGCAAGCAGGCGTTCGCCGGCACGGGGATCCGCATCGTGTCCGACAACCAGGACGCGAAGGGTAGCCTGGACGGCGGCATGGAAGTCATGACGAACCTGCTGATCGCGTACCGCCGCATCGATGCCGTCTTCGCGATCAACGACCCGTCCGCGATCGGCGCCGAGCTGGCCGTCAAGCAGGCCGGCCGCGCCGACGTGCAGATGGTCGCTTCCGTCGACGGCGCGCCCGACGCGGAAGCCGCGCTCAAATCGAAAAACAGCATCTTCGCCGTCACCACCGCGCAAGACCCGTACAAGATGGCCACGATGGCCGTCGACATCGGCTACGACATCATGAACGGCAAGCGGCCGGCGAATCCCGTCGTGCTGATTCCCACCCCGGCGATCACCAGGCAGAACGTGGCGGCCTACAAGGGCTGGGCCAGCCACTGACCACCCCTACCTCATCGGAGGAGACAATGGCAACAGTAGTTCCAGAACCGGTGCTGGAGGTATCCGGCATCCGCAAACGCTTCGGCGCCGTCACGGTGCTGGACGGCGTCCGACTGACCATCCGCCCCGGCGAGATCCACGCGCTGATGGGAGAAAACGGCGCCGGCAAGAGCACGCTGATGAAGATCCTGGCCGGCGTGTACCAGCCGGATGCCGGCGAGATCCGCGTTGCCGGTCGTCCCGTGCGCATCGGCTGTCCGGCCGATGCCCGCGCCTGCGGCATCAACCTGATCTACCAGGAACTCTCGGTCGCAGCCAATCTCACCGTCGCGCAGAACATCTTCATGGGCGCGGAACCGCGCGGGCGCTTCGGCATCGTCGATACGGCGCAGATGAACCGGCGCGCGGCCGAGGTCCTGAAGAGCCTGGGCGCGACGTTTTCTCCGGCGCGCCTCGCCAGCGGGCTGTCGATCGCCGACCAGCAGCAGGTGGAGATCGCGCGCGCCCTCGTGCACGACAGCCGCGTGCTGATCATGGACGAACCGACGGCCGCGCTGTCCGAGCGCGAGACGGAGCGCCTGTTCGAGGTGATGCGGGCGTTGCGCGAACGCGGCATCGCGATCATCTACATCAGCCACCGCATGGCCGAGGTGCGCATGCTCGCCGACCGCGTGACCGTGCTGCGCGACGGCACCTGGATCGGCGAGCTGACGCGGGAAGAAGCGACGCCGGACACGGTCGTGCGCATGATGGTCGGACGCGAACTCGGCGGATTTTATGAACATGCGCGCCAGCGCGCGCCCGGCCCCGTGCGCCTGAAGCTGACGAACGTGCACGGCAACCGCGTGCATCCCGCGTCGCTGGAAGTGCGCGCCGGCGAGATCGTCGGTCTCGCGGGCCTCGTCGGCGCGGGGCGCACGGAACTGGCGCGCCTGGTCTTCGGTGCCGACCGCATGGCCGGCGGCACGGTCGAAGTGGATGGCCGGCCCGTCGCGATCCGCACGCCGGCCGACGCGATCCGCCTCGGCATCGCCTACGTGCCGGAAGACCGCAAGGGGCAGGGCCTGTTCCTGCAGCAGTCGCTGCTGGCGAACGTGACGATGAACGTGCTCGGCAAGCATGCGCGCTGCGGCGTGCTGCGCCGCGGTGAGCTGGTGGGCGTCACGCGCGATGCGATCGCCCGCCTGTCCGCGCGCGGGGCGGGACCGCACGGCATCATCGGCGGCCTGTCGGGCGGCAACCAGCAAAAGCTGCTGCTGGCGCGCTGGCTGGAGATCGGCCCGCGCGTGCTGATCCTCGACGAGCCCACGCGCGGCGTCGACATCGGCGCCAAGCACGAGATCTACCGGATCATCCACGAACTGGCCGACGCCGGCGTGGCCGTGCTGTGCATCTCGAGCGAGCTGGCGGAAATCATCGGCGTCTGCGACCGCGTGCTCGTCATGCGCGAGGGCTGGCTGGCCGGCGAAGTGATTGGCGAACGCATCACCCAGGAAAACATCATGGCGCTGGCCACCCAGGCCCAGGCCGCATAGGAGACCTACATCATGCAGACCATCAAATCATCGCTGCCCACGGCGCCGGGCGCACCCGCGCACGGCGGTATTGGCCAGGCATTTTCCCGCATGTTCGCCACGCTCGGCATGCTGCCCGTGCTCGTCGCGCTGTACATCGTGTTTTATTTTTTGACCGCGTACTTCGCCGAGGACGGCGTCTCGAACTTCGCCACGATGGCGAATACGATGAACGTGCTGCGCCAGAGCTCCATCAACCTTGTACTGGCCACCGGGATGACGTTCGTGATTCTCACGGGCGGCATCGATCTGTCCGTGGGCTCCGTGCTGGCCGTGTCTGCCGTGCTGGGCATGATCGCATCGCTGCCCGGTCACGCGCCGGCGGCGGCGCTGCCCCTGTTCCTGCTGGCGGGTCTCGGCATGGGCCTGCTCAACGGGCTGCTGGTCGCCGTCTTCAAGATCAATCCGTTCGTCGTCACGCTCGGCACGATGACGGCGCTGCGCGGCGCCGCCTACCTGCTGGCCGACGGCACCACGATCCTGAACCGCGAGATCCCGACTTTCGAGTGGATCGGCAACGATGCGTTCGCCGGCCTGCCATGGCTCGTGTGGGTCGCCGCCGCGCTCGTGCTGCTGGCCTGGTTCATCCTGCGCCGCACGGTGCTGGGCATGCACGTGTATGCCGTCGGCGGCAATCCGCAGGCCGCGCGCCTCACGGGCATCAAGGTCGGCCTCGTCCTCGTCTTCGTCTACGCCTTCTCCGGGCTGTGCGCCGGTACTGCGGGTGCCATGTCGGCCAGCCGCCTGTATGGCGCGAACGGCAACTGGGGCTCGGGCTATGAACTCGACGCGATCGCCGCGGTCGTCCTCGGCGGCACGAGCCTGATGGGCGGCGTGGGCACGATCTGGGGCACGGTGACGGGCGCGCTGATCATCGGCCTGCTCAACAACGGGCTGACGATCCTCGGTCTCTCTTCCTTCTGGCAGTACGTCGCCAAGGGCACGGTCATCGTGCTGGCCGTGATGCTCGATAAATGGCGTTATCAACAACAGGCGAACTGACATGCAAGAACAACGACTCCCGCGCTACGTGGTCTTCGGCGAAGCGCTGACCGACATGATCCGCCAGGACGACGGCACGTGGCGCTCGCTCCCCGGCGGCTCCTGCTGGAACGTGGCGCGCGTCGGCGCCCGGCTGGGGCTGCACACGGGCTATGCCGGCGCCGTCAGCACGGATGCCTTCGGCGACGAGATCGCGGCCGCGAGCGGCGAGGCCGGCCTGGATGCGCGCTTCCTGCAGCGCGTCGACGCGCCGCCGTTCATCGCCATGGTGACGTCGCGCCATCCGCCGCGCTACGTCTTCCTCGGCGAAAACAGCGCGGACCTGCATTTCCGGCCGGAGCTGCTGCCGGCCGGCTGGCTCGATGCCGCCGACGTGATCCACGTGGGCAGCCTCGCGCTGGCGCGCCGTCCGCTGGCGCGGCGGCTCGTGGAACAGGCCCTGATGGCGCGCCAGGCCGGCAAGCGCATCGCCTTCGATCCGAACTTCCGCGCGGCGATGCGCGATGCCTCGTACCGGTCCACGTTCGAACAGATCGCCGCCATCGCCAGCCACATCAAGGTGTCGGATGAAGACCTGGAAGGCCTGTTCCCGGGTCTCGCGCTGCGCGATGCGCTGGCCGCACTGCGCGGGCTGGCGCCCGATGCCGAGATCCTGTTGACACGCGGCGCCGACGGGCTTTCCCTGATCCGCGGCGACAGCGTGCTCGAGGCACCGGCGCGCCGCGTGAGCGTGGTCGACACCGTCGGCTGCGGCGACGCCTCGATGGCCGGATGGATCAGCGGCCTGCTGCTCCATCCGGAGATGTCGGCCTCGTGCCAGCTCGCGCGCATCGCGGCGGTGGCCGCCACGGCCGCCATGCACGCCGGCCCGTATGCGCCGACGGAACACGAAGTCGAGACACTGCTAGTCGAGACCATGCCCGGCTGACAACCTTGTAGGGTGGGCACCCCACCCTACGAATGAGCCGATCCCGTTCGATTGACCTGCCGCGGCACCACGTCGCGGCCGGACGGACCCCGCTTTGCCTACAACATCAGGAGACACCATGCGCATGCACATCATCGCGCCGGCGCTGCTCGCGCTCGCGTATTGCTTTCCCGCGTCCGCTTTGGACATCCAGAACTACCTGCGCGCCAATGCGGCCGTCAATTCGGAAAGCGGCGGGCAGACCTGCTTCGGCCTGGCCGGCGCGGGCGCGAAGTACCGGCTCGGCAATGAATGCGGCGTCTATGGCGAGACGATGCTGGGCCAGCGCCTGGTGCAGGGCGACGCCGGCGAGGACGTGAAGGCCCATGTGATGCTCAACCTGGGCAACGCGGCCGCGTCCAGCAATGTGAGGCGGCCGCAGGGCGGCTGGAGGATCGGCCTGCCGCAGGCCTATGTGGCGATCGAACACCTGGCCGGCCTGGGCGATGCCGCCGCGTGGATCGGGCGGCGCTACTACAAGCGCGAAGGGGTGAACGCCAACGACTTCCTGTACTGGAATCCATCCGGCCTGGGCGTGGGCATCGAGGACGTGCCGCTGGGCTCCATGCGGTTCAGCTATGCCTACATGCACGACGACCAGCAGACGATGCCGATCATGCGCGTCGGCGACACGGCGAACCGGCACGACTTCCAGCTGCGCGGCGTGCCCGTGAACCAGGGCGGTACGCTGGAACTGGGCCTGGCGCTGATCCGCAGCGACGGCAAGCCCGGTCATCACGGCGGCTCGATGGTCACGGTGCAGCACCGGCAGCGCATCCTGTCCGGCGCCGGCGACAACCGCCTCGCGCTGCAGTGGGGGACCGGCGCCGGCACCGACAATGGCGCGACGGGCGACCTCACCAGCGGCGACGACGTGCACCGGCTGCGCATCATCGACAGCTGGTATGCGCAGGTCACGCGGCGGGTCGGTGCGGAACTCGTCGGCGTCTGGCAGCGGGATACGGCGCACGATCCGGCGAAGGCGAAGACGTGGGCTTCGGCCGGCGGGCGCATGACGTACGCACTGGCCGATAAAGTGAAGCTGCTGGCGGACGTGGGTCACGACCGCGTGGCGCCGCAGAACGGCGACGTGCGCAGGCTGACCAAGTTCACGGGCGCCGTCGCGCTGACGTCCGCGCCCGGTTATTTCGACCGTCCCGAACTGCGCCTGTTCTTCACGCACGCGCACTGGAACCAGGCCGCGCGCGCCGCCGCGCGCAGCAACGACCCGCTGGCCGGGAACGGCATCTTCGGCACGACGCTGTCCGGCTATACCGTCGGCCTCACGTTCGAGAACTGCTGGTGAGCGCTTATTTCGTTTATCTACATCGTGGCCAGCAGCGTATCGATGGAGGCCAAGGTCGGTGGCGTGGCGCCGGGCGCGAGGCAGGCGGCGGCGCCTGCCGCGACGGCGAAACGCAGGTGGGCCAGGCCATCGCGTCCGGGCGCATGCAGCATGCTCCAGGCCAGCGCGGCGATGCTGGCGTCGCCGGCGCCGACCGTGTCCACGGGCGTGATCTGCGGTGCCGCTTGTTGCCACGATCCTTCCGGCGTATGCAGCGACGCGCCGGCCGCGCCCTTCGTGTACAGGTAGCTGGCATCCGGGTTCCAGCCGCGCAGCGTGGCGAAGGCGGCATCGGCGTCATGCGTGCGCAGCAGGCCGACGAGGTCTTCCTCCGACACCTTGATCACGTCGGCCAGCGCCGTCATGCGCTTCAGCGTCGTGTCGTAGTTCTCGTCCATCAGCGCGCGGAAGTTCGGGTCGTAGCTGATGCGCACGCCGCGTTCCTTCAGCAGTTCCGCGAGCGTGACCAGCTTGCCCGCCAGCGGCTGGCGCGCGAGGCTGATACCGCCGAAGTGCGCCCAGCGGCAGCCGGCGATCCAGCCTGCCGGCAGTCGTGCGGCGTCGAAATGCAGGTCGGCGCTGTCGTCGCCCACGAAGAAATAGCTGGGCGGGTCGAGGCGGTGCACGATCGCGAGCAACGGCGATTTGTCGAGTCGCTGGATAAAGCGTTCGTCCAGGCCGGCGTCGAGGGTGGCCTGCCACAGCTGGTCGCCAAACACGTCGCGGCTGACGGCGCCCGCGAAGGCGCTGGGCGCACCCAGCTTCGCCATCGCGCGCGCCACGTTCCACGTCGAGCCGCCCGTTACGCTGTGCCAGCGGGTGGCACCGGTATCGTCAACGATCATGTCGGTCAGGGCTTCGCCTGCGGCGACGAATACGGGAAAGTCGCTCATGTCAATCCTGTCAGTCTTTCGTGAGAACGGTCAGCACCTCGTAGCAGGCGCCCATCGTGTGGTAGTCGACCTTGCCGGCCGGGCTCTTTTCGTCCGTGAGTTTTTCGTTGGCCGGACCGAGGATGCGGTACCAGGCGCCGTGTTTGTGGTCGACGAAATGTTCCCAGCTGTAGGCCCAGATGCGGTCGTACCAGTCCCAGTACGCCTGGTCGCCCGTGCGCGCGCCGAGCAGGGCGGCGGCGGCCAGGCTCTCGGCCTGCACCCAGAAGTATTTGTCGGCGTCGCAGATCTCGTCCTCCGGGCCGAAGCCGTAGTGGATGCCGCCGTGCCCGGCGTCCCACGCCTTGGCCAGCGCCGCGTCGAAGAGTTCCTTCGCGCGCGGCAGCAGCCAGGCGGACGGGCCGGCCAGTTGAGCCTTGTGGCGTTCCATGATCAGCAGGAGCTTGGCCCATTCCGTCAGGTGGCCCGGCTGGTAGCCCCATGGACGGAAGATGTTCGTCTTGTCGTCGCGGTTGTAGTCCGGGTCGACGGACCAGTCGCTGTTGTAGTGTTCCCAGACCAGGTTGCCGTACAGGGCGGCCTGGCGCACGGTGATGTTGTGCGCGAGCGTCTCGGCGCGCCACAGGAATTTCGTGTCGCCCGTCGCGTCGAACGCGGCCAGCATGGCTTCGCAGGCGTGCATGTTGGCGTTCTGGCCGCGGTACGGGTACAGCGTGGACCAGTCGCCGCTCGCCTCGTCGGCATACAGGCCGTGCGCGGGTTCCCAGAAGCGGCGCTCCATCAGGTCATAGGTCTCGTCCAGCCAGGTGCGGGCCTCGTCGACGCCGGCCATGACGGCGTGGGCGTAGGCCAGCAGCACGAAGGCGAGGCCGTAGCAGTGGTTCGTATCGTCCGTGACCTTTTTGTCGCCGTCGTTCCAGTCCAGCGTCCACGCGTAGCCGCCCGTGGCCGGGTTGCGGTGCGCCTCGCGCAAGAAGCGCAGGCCGTGCAGGACGCGTTCGCGGTCGGCCGGTTCCTGGAACTGGCGCCACGCCATCGAGAAGTTGAACACGAAGCGGGTGCTGCTCACCAGGTGGCGCGTGCGCGCATCGTAGATCGTGCCGTCGTCCTTGTAGAAGTGATAGAAGCCGCCGCTCGTGTCGACGCAGCGCGGATCATAGAACCGGCGGGTGTGGCGGATGTGCTGCAGCAGGGTCGAGCGGGAATGGAAATCGGGAAGCATGGTCGGTTGTGGTGGATGGAATCGGGACG
>NZ_JBFUDR010000128.1:0-17027 GCF_056404615.1 Massilia sp. P2_C2
CACCAAATGTATGTGGCACCAAAAACAAACGGGCCCGCGCGGGCCCATTTGTTTTTCGGCGACGCGCCGGTTACTTGGCGGCGTCCTTGTGCGCTTCGGCCGTGGCCTCGGCGCGCTTCTCGTTGGCCTTGGCGTGGGCCTTGGCCTTGTCGGCATTGGCGTCCACGATCTTCTTCTGGGCCTTTTCATCGGCCTTGATCATGGTTTTCTGAGCGTCGTAATTGGCTTCGGCGGTCTTTTCCTCGGCCTTGGCGGCCGCCTTGGCCTTGTCTTCCGGGTCAGCCTTGGCGACCTTCTCGTGGGCCTTGGCGACTTTCTTCTCGGCCTTGTTCTGGGCCTTGGCCTTCTTCTCGTTGGCCTTGGCGGTGGCCTTGTCGATCTTCTCGTCCTGCTTCGAGATCTCCTTGGCTTCCTTCTCGTTCGCCTTGGTGATCTTCTTGTCCGCGTCGGCGTTGCCGGTCGACACCGTGCCGGCCGTGCCGCTCTGGCCCGTCGACATCGTGGTGTCGGTCGTCGTGACCGGGGTGGCCGGGGCGACCGGGGTGGCCGGTGCGGTCGTGGTCTGGGCGTAGACCGAGGTGGCGAACAGGCCGGCGATCAGGGTGGCGAGCAGTTTATTCATCGTAGTTCTCCTGAATGATATGGTGAGGGACGCTGTGTTACGCCATATGTTTTTGTTAACACAGGACTCAGAATAGGCGTCCGACAACTTTCGCTCTGTTCGCCAGCGCACGCAGTACATACCGGTCATCATCCAACGTGACCAGATTTTTCAGCCGCCATTCGTTCCCTGCGCACGCTCGGCCGTTTTCTGTGCCCCCTTGCGCTTGGCCTCGGCATGTTTTTTCTTGCTTGCCTTCACCGCAGCTTCCGTCTTCATGCGGCTCCCCGGCGGCTCTTTCGCGGCCCGCGCGTTGGCATTCATGACTTCGCTCTCGGCCTTCGTGCCGGCCTTGCCGCGCCCGCCGCTCGCCGCGGCGTCGGGATCGGTGTTGTTCGGAGACGTCGTATTGGTCGCCTGCGCATTCACGCTGTCGACCTTGCCCGGCGCCACATTGATCACGGCCGTGCTCTGGCCGACGACCTTGCCCGTGCTGCCGATGCCGGCCGCCTGCTTGCCCGTCTCGTCGTGCGCCGAATTCGTCTGCGCGGTGCCATCCGTGCGCAGGCCGGTGCCGGACACGCCGGCGGCCGTGGTGTTGTGGCCGGACACGGCCTGGCCGATCGGCGCCGTGTTCGCCGTGGTCTGCGCCCACGCCGACGACGCCAGCAGGGCGCACGCGAGGGTGGAGAGAATTTTTTTCATGATGAATCCTGTTTCGGTGGGTGGTCGAAACGAGGATAGGAGGGCGCCCGGGGTGCATCTGTTCGTCAACGCACCCAGGTAAAGCGTTGCGTCGGCACTACTTTTGAGCGGGGCGGCCAGCGTACAAGTCGATGATGTCGCTGATACCCTCCTGGCACACGGGACAGAACTGCTCGCTGCGGTCGAACATGATGCATTGCATGGCTGGACGGTAATAACCGGTCGCCTCGTAATTCGCGCCCTCGAATGCGCCGATGTCATTGCGATACTTTGCCTGCGCAAACAGGGCCTTCGTGTGTGCCAGGTCTTCCCGGAACAGCGCACTCATCTCCGATTCGGGCCGGTTTGCCGCCCGCAACGCTGCGCGCTTTTTCTGGTAGGCACGCGAATACGTCTCGTACTCGGCCTTGGGCCATGGCGTCGGCAATGGCGTGCCGACATGCACGTATGTCTTCCATTTCAGGCGGGCCGGGTCGCGCAACGCCGTCACGTTCGGCTCCCAAGGTTCCATACGCGTGCCGCTGGACTGGTAAGCCACGGGCGACGTGTAGTACTCGTCCGCCAGGCCTGCGAAGTGGTGGCCGAACTCGTGCACGAACAAATAATTCGCCCAATCATTGTTCGCCGCGGCCGTGCTGAACTGGCCGAAGATGCCGCCACCGCCATACGTGTCGTTGTTGACGAGGATCTCGATGAACTCATAGGGCGCGTACTGGGCGATATCGCGCAGCGCACGATTGTCGAGCGTCAGCACATAGCGCTCGCTGCCGAAGATGTCGTAGCGTGTGCCCAGCGCGGACGCATGATGGACACCGGTCGACGGCCGCGACACGCCGGATTCCTGCGTCGGCACGGCCATCGCCCACACGTTGAAATCGCCCGCCCGCTCCTTGAACGGCGACACCTCGAACAGGTGCTGCGCCAGCCGGCGCACGGCGGCTTCGAACTTCGGCATCTCGGCCTGCGTATAACCGTCGCCCAGCACGAGCAGGTCGACCTTGTTCGGCGACGGTCCGCTGACCCGGATCGGAATCGGCTGCGCGGGCGCCGGCCCCTGCGCGCGCACGACGTCCTGTGCATCCGTGTCGACGTCGATGCTCCACGCGACGGAAAACAGGTTGCGCTCGTCGCGCTTCAGGATGCGCACGCGCACGGGGCGGTCCGGCTTCGGAAAACGCACGGACTCGTGAAAACCGCGGCTGACCTTGTTCGCTTCCTCCGTCGTCTTCCACTCGCCGAACACGGTGGAAAAGTCGCGCGAATACAGCAGGTCGCCCGTCTTCGCATCGGCCACTTCGACGCGGTTATTGCCGCGGTTGGTGTCGTCGAACGGCCGGGCCATGTCGCCCGGCCATGGCAGCGGTTCGATCAGCACCCGTTCGATGGCGTACTGTTCGGTCAGCGCATTGCCGCTGTGCATGTAGTCGAGGCGGACGGTGGCTGGTTGCGCGGCGGTGGCCAGGCTGGCCGACAACGCCAGGACGGCGGCAAGGGCATGGACCGGAGACAGGCGCATCGGCGTTCCTCATGATGTGTTTGACCCCATGCATTTTAATCCGCGTCGCCCGTCACCAGTTCGAAGCCCTCGTCGACCCAGCCCGTGATGCCGCCGATCATCAACTTGACGGGCCGCCCCAGCCTGGCCAGCCGGTGCGCCGCGCGGTGCCCGCCATTGCAATGCGGTCCGGCGCAATAGACGACGAACAAGGTATCCAACGGATAGTCGCGCAATTTTGCCTCGACGATTTTCCCGTGCGGCATGCTGATCGCCTGCGGCACATGGCCCCGCGCATACAGGTCGGGGCTGCGTGCATCGAACAGGACGAAATCCTGTACGCCGCGGGTGATGGCATCGTGCACGTCCCAGCAATCCGTCTCGAATTCGAAGGCCGTGCCGAAATGGGCGATGGCGCGGTCGCTGGAGGCGGCGGGGATGGCGGCTACGGATGAAGTCATGGGTCTCTCCTTTCAGTGAGACGCCAGTGTCGCAACACGGCCGCCGCCGCGGCAGTACTTTGCACGACAGAAATTGGTAACATCGTGCCATGAGCCACCACGTTGCCATCGTCGCCTACGACGGCCTGTGCACCTTCGAATTCGGCTGTGCCATCGAGTTGTTCGCGCTGGAGCGCCCCGAACTGGGCGTGCGCTGGTACAGCCATGCCGTATGCGCCGTCGAGCCCGGTCCCCTGCGCGCCATGGGCGGGCTGACCGTGCACGTGCCGCACGGTCTCGACGCCCTATCCCAAGCCGATACGATCGTCATCCCCGGCTGGCGCGATCCGCACGAAGCGCCGCCGCCGGCCCTCGTCGACGCCCTGCGCGCCGCCCACGCACGCGGCGCGCGCATCTGCTCGATCTGCTCGGGCGCGTTCGTGCTCGCCTGGGCCGGCCTGCTCGACGGCCGCCAGGCGACGACGCACTGGCGCTACCTGGACGACCTCCGCACCCGCTTTCCCGGCATCGACATCGACCCGTCCGCGCTGTACGTGGAGGCCGGGCGTATCGTCACGTCGGCCGGTTCCGCGGCCGGCCTCGACATGCTGCTGCACCTCGTCCGCAGCGACTTCGGCGCGGAAGTCGCGAACAAGGTCGCGCAACGCCTCGTGATTCCCGCGCACCGCGACGGCGACCAGGCGCAGCTTGTCGCGCGCCCCGTCCCGGACGCAGGCGCGGATCCGATCGCCCGCCTCATGGACCATGTGCGCGAAAACATCCGCGCCGGCCACACGATCGCCTCGATGGCGGCCGGGGCGCGCCTCGGGACGCGCACGTTCCAGCGCAGGTTCAAGGAAAGGACGGGCCTGGCGCCGCTCGCGTGGCTCGTGCGCGAACGCATCGCACTGGCCGCGCAGTTGCTGGAAAGCCGGCCCCGGCTTGCCATCGATGCCGTCGCGGACCTGGCCGGGCTCGGATCGGAGGAATCGCTGCGGCGGCATTTCCGGACGCACGGCCTGCCGCCGCCCGGGCGCTACCGCAGGCACGCTATTTGTACTGGTACAGCGGACGGCGGATGAGGATGGGACGGATGTCCAGTCGCACGTCGTAGATCGAGTACGACTCCATCGAGGACGACTGGTAGCCGACGCTGTCGTCCGTGCGGGTGAAGCGGAATTCGAAGCCCAGGTCGGGCTGGACGCCGTTCGGGCTGCCGAGCGTGATGCCGATGGCCTCTGGCTGATCGCTGTCGATCAGCTTGCTCATCAGGTCCACGACGGTGCTGTTGCCGAGGATGTCGGCCGTGAACAGCGGCTCGCGGTAGTACGGCCGCGACGGGTCGAGCTTGTTGTCGGCCTTGTCGTCGGACGGCGTGCATTCGTGCGTGAGGATGTTGAAGTGGTCGCCGTTGTCGAGGTAGCTGACGCGCACATTGGTCACGTTGAACGCGCCCTCGTGCACGGTGGCGTTCGACAGGTCGAGCACCAGCGCGCCCTTGTAGCCGACCACTTCGACGTCGCGGTTCGGCAGCACGACCATCGCCGTGTCCTCGTCGATGCCCAGGCCCAGCTTGTAGCCCTTCTTGAGCATGGCAGGGAGCATGCGCGCGAAGCGGCCGCGCACGAGCAGGTGCTGGTCGATGAACACGTCGTCGCCGACGAAGCCGAGCCCCTCCGTGATCTCGTCTCCCTCCGCCACGCC
This sequence comes from Massilia sp. P2_C2, assembly GCF_056404615.1. Taxonomy (NCBI): domain Bacteria; kingdom Pseudomonadati; phylum Pseudomonadota; class Betaproteobacteria; order Burkholderiales; family Oxalobacteraceae; genus Massilia; species Massilia sp. P2_C2. The sequence continues at coordinate 4,946 of NZ_JBFUDR010000128.1, forward strand.
CAGCTTGAGCGTGGCCAGCACAGGCTTGGGCCGGCCGAACATGGTACTGCTCATGATGGCCGCGCCGGCACTGGAGCCGGCGATCACACCGCCGCGCCGGTACATATCCCATAACGCATCGAGCACGCGGGTATTGGTGCCGTCCTCGTGACGCAGGGCGCGCGTGATGCGGCTCTGGTCGCCACCGGCGAAGAACGCGCCGTTCGCGTTGCGCACGGCCTCGGCCAGCCCCCGGTCATCGGCCGCCGCCTGGTAGTTGCTGCCGGACAGCTTGACGGCGACAGGCACGAAAAAGGCCTTGGCGCCATAGCTGTTGAGGCGTTCGACGAGGAACTTGCCGGACCGTTCCGGCGTACCGGACGCCGACGCGAACACGGCGATACGTGCGCCCCTGCCTCCCGCCAGCTTGATGATGCGCTCCCACACCGGGGCATTCCCGGGGCGCAAATTCCCGCCGATGATGACCAGCGAACCCTTGGGCTGCGCCGCATCGTTGGCGACACACCAGGGCGCGCCGGCCAGCAGCAGCACGGCCAGCAAAAGACGCAACGCGGAACGACACATAATTTCCTTCCCAGCTTCAACTGTGGGCATACGAACGTGCAAGGTTATTCGATGCCCGGTGGAACCGACAGACCGATCGTAAGACTGATTGTAGTGGACTGTCGCGGCGTTGAGTCCGGTCAGGAAAGATATATGTTCGGGTAAAAGCGCTCCATCAGCGTATCCGGCCGTTGCGCCGGCGCGAAACCGAAGCGGGCATACAGGCTATGGGAATCGGTCGTGTTGAGGGTGAACCGTCGCAGCCGCTGCAGGCTCGGGTGCTCCATGACAATGCGGATGAGCTGCTTGGCATAGCCGCGCCCGCGGTATTCGGGGACGACAAAGACATCGGCCAGGTGGGCCATCGTCGCATAATCTGTGACGACCCGTGCGAACGCGATCTGGCGGCCATCGATGTAGCCGCCGAAGCACAGCGAATTCTCGATCGAGCGCTCGACCACGGTACGGGAAATGCCCACGGCCCAAGTCGACTGCTCGCTGAGGAAGCGGTAGATCATCGGAATATCGAGCCGCGTCCGGTCCGTGCTGACCTGAAAAGCGGAATCGTTGGTGGTTGGAATCATGGACACGCCAAACCGTCACTCTGGTAAAAAAACCAATTCTAGTCCCCTTCCGGTCTGCATGGACGATTTTGCCAATCGTGCGTGCATATGGTTCAGCAGAGCGTCAGCTTGCATGTCCGTCTCCCCTCCTTATGTTTATAAATTGCCAAGAACAGAGACATGACCGGACATTTGCGCAAGACAGTGTACGGAAAAGTCGGCGGGATCGATTCGCCGGGGGGATGCCTGCACAGTTTATAATCAGGAATTCAAGAAAATCCCGTCACCGCCTCCCATCATGACTGATCAATTTGCCAAAAAAGCGGAAGCCTGGTCGGCCCGCTTCTCCGAACCCGTCTCCGACCTCGTCAAGCGCTATACCGCGTCCGTCTTCTTCGACAAGCGCCTGGCCCTGTTCGACATCCAGGGTTCGCTCGCCCACGCCGAAATGCTGGCCGCCCAGGGCATCATCAGCGCCCAGGACCGCGCCGAGATCGAGCGCGGCATGGCGCAGATCCGCGGCGAGATCGAAGCCGGCCAGTTCGAGTGGCTGCTCGACCTGGAAGACGTGCACCTGAACATCGAAAAACGCCTGACCGAACTCGTCGGCGATGCCGGCAAGCGCCTGCACACGGGCCGTTCCCGTAACGACCAGGTGGCGACCGACATCCGCCTGTACCTGCGCGCCGCCATCGACGACATCGTCACCCTGCTGAAAGGCCTGCGCGGCGCCCTGACCGATCTGGCGGAACGCAACGCGGACACGATCATGCCGGGCTTTACGCACCTGCAGGTAGCGCAGCCGGTGACCTTCGGCCACCATCTGCTGGCCTATGTGGAAATGTTCGGCCGCGACGCCGAACGCATGCAGGATGCGCGCCGCCGTGTGAACCGCCTGCCGCTGGGTGCCGCCGCCCTGGCGGGCACCACCTTTCCCATCGACCGCCTGCGCGTGGCGAAGACCCTCGGCTTCGAGGACGTCTGCCACAACTCGCTCGACGCTGTGTCTGATCGCGATTTCGCCATCGAGTTCACGGCAGCCGCATCGGTCTTGATGATGCACATCTCGCGCATGTCGGAAGAGCTGGTGACGTGGATGAGCCCGCGCATCGGCTTCATCGACATCGCCGACCGCTTCTGCACCGGCTCGTCGATCATGCCGCAGAAAAAGAACCCGGACGTGCCCGAACTGGCGCGCGGCAAGACCGGCCGCGTCTACGGCCACCTGATGGGCCTGCTGACCCTGATGAAAGGCCAGCCGCTCGCGTACAACAAGGACAACCAGGAAGACAAGGAACCGCTGTTCGACACCGTCGACACGGTGCTGGACACGCTGCGCATCTTCACCGACATGGCCGCCGGCATCACGGTGAAGCCGGACAACATGCGCGCCGCCGCCCTGCAGGGCTATGCGACGGCGACGGACCTGGCCGACTACCTCGTCAAGAAAGGCCTGCCGTTCCGCGACGCCCACGAAGCCGTGGCGCATGCCGTGCGCGCTTGCGACGATGCGAAATGCGACCTGTCGGAAATGTCGCTGGAGCGCCTGCGCGAGTTCTCGCCGCTGATCGAGCAGGACGTGTTCGCCGTGCTGACCCTGGAAGGCTCGGTAGCGGCGCGCGACCACGTGGGCGGCACGGCGCCGAACCAGGTGCGCGCGGCCGTGGCGCGTGTGCGCGGCCAATTGGCGTAGGGTGGGCGGCCCTCCGCCCACGCGGATATTTGCGGTTCGCCGGCGTTCGCGTGGGCACGGGGTGCCCACCCTACGTGCTCCACGTTCCATGTCATGTGGCTAGAATCTGACCGGACACCAGTTCGGTCGGAGGACGCCCATGCAACGCTACGGCAACCAGAGTCGCGAATCCGGCGTCGTCGCCTACGACATCGACGCCGGCCAGATCACCGTCCAGTTCAGGAACGGCGAACGCTACCTTTACACGGAAGACAGCGCCGGCGCGGCCAATATCGCAAAGATGCAGGCGCTTGCAAAAGCCGGACGCGGACTGTCGACCTTCATCAGCCAGCACGCGCACGACCGCTACGCCCGCAAGATCAACTCGCGCCGGCTCTGAACCGCCTTTACCATCCATCCAGAAAAGATTCATGACCGCAACACCCACCCTGCCCCAACGCGACTTCGCCGCCTTCCTGTTCGACATGGACGGCACCATCCTCACCTCGATCAAGGCGGCCGAACGCGTCTGGGGCGACTGGGCCGCCGGTCACGGGCTCGACGTCGCCGCGTTCCTGCCCACCATCCACGGCAAGCGCACCGAGGAAACCATCCGCGCGCTGGAACTGCCCGGCGTCGACCCGGTGGCGGAAGCCGCGTTCATCACGCGGGCGGAAATCGAGGACGTGGCCGGCATCGAGGCCATCGAGGGTGCCGCCGCCTTCATCGCCAGCCTGCCGGCGGAGCGCTGGGCCATCGTCACGTCCGCGCCGCGGGCGCTGGCCGAAGCGCGCATCGCGGCGGCCGGCCTGCCGCTGCCGGCCGTGCTGGTGGCCGCCGAGGACGTCGAACGCGGCAAACCCGCGCCCGATCCCTTCCTGCTGGGCGCGCGCAAGCTGGGCGTGAAGCCGGAAGACTGCCTCGTGTTCGAGGACACGCTGGCCGGCCTGCGTTCGGCCGCTGCCGCCGGCATGGCGAGCATCGTCGTCACGGTCACCCACTCGCATCCGCTCGACACCGACGTCGCTGCGGTGCTCGACTACGCAGACCTGCGCGCCGTGACGACGACGGACGGCCTGCTGCGCGTGCAGCGCCGGGCCTGACGGCGGCCACGGTCCGCTAGCGGGATTCGTCCGGATTGACGCCGGCCTGCTCCCCGTGGTCGGCCAGGAACACGCGCGGCTCCAGGGTCTTTTCATCCATTTCGACGCGCGCACCGGCGCCCTGGCCAGGCATGGCCGACGTACGCGTGTCGCGCTTCGGATACGGCGTGCCGTCGCGGTGAGAATAGCTGTCGGTCTTGCTGTCGTGCACGAGGTCGATGTCCGGGTACAGGGCCCGGTCCTCGGCAATGCGGGAACCGACGCACAGGAACAACGCATTGCCCCAGCCCCGGTTGATCAGGTGGTGGCCGTTCGGCCGACCGGCCGGGAAGGCCGCGCAATCGCCCGCGCGCATCAGGGTTTCGCCTTCGTCCGTGACGAGCGTCAGCTCGCCCGAGACGACCGTCACGAATTCGTCTTCATGGCTGTGCCAGTGGCGCTGGGACGACGCGGCGCCCGGCTTCAGTTCGACGAGGTTGACGCCGAACTGGGTCAGCCCGCCGGCATCGCCCAGCGCCTGCTTGCTGCGGCCGTTGACGGCTTCGGCAAAGGGATCGGGATACCCGGTGCCGGTCTGCACGGGAATACTGCTCAGGTCTAGCCGCGACATGGATCACTCCTTTCATGGAACGTCGAAAAACCTGCTGCGCGTTGCGCTGTCGCACTGCGATGCTCCGCTACGGCGGACCGGCTGTACTTTCGTACAGTTGCGCTTCTCCTGCAACATCGCGGCCGCTCGCGACGGTTTTTCGAGATTCCTTTCAGATTCACGCGCGGCGTTGGCCCTTCCTCAGCCGCGCTTCTGCACCAGCGTCAGGATATCGTAACTTGCGACAAGTTCGTCGTTCTGATTCGTTACCTGCACATCCCACGCCACCACACCCTGCCCGYGCCCCTGGTCGTCCGTGCGGTTGCGGTCGACCTTGCGCTTGCACGTGAGGCGTGCGCGGATCGTGTCGCCGATTGCCACCGGCGCCACGAAGCGCAGGTTGTCCAGCCCATAGTTCGCGAGCACCGGGCCGGGCGCGGGCGACACGAACAGGCCCGCCGCCGCCGACAGCACGAAATAGCCGTGCGCGATGCGCTTGCCGAACTGCGTGTCCCGTGCCGCGATCTCGTCGAAGTGCATATAGAAGTAATCGCCCGAGACGCCGCCGAAGTTGACGATGTCCGCCTCGCTGACGGTACGGCGGTGCGTCAGCAGCGAGTGGCCGATCTCCAGGTCTTCGAAATATCTGCGGAACGGGTGGACCTCCGATTCCTTGACGGCCGCGCCGCGCACGTATTCGCCCGTGACGGCCGCCAGCATCGTCGGCGAACCCTGCACCGCTGCCCGCTGCAGGAAATGTTTGACCGCGCGGATACCGCCGAGTTCCTCACCGCCGCCGGCGCGTCCCGGACCGCCGTGCTTGAGCATCGGCAGCGGCGAGCCATGGCCCGTGGAGTCCACCGCCGCCACGCGGTCGAGGATGTGCACGCGGCCATGCGACGCCGCCGCTACAGGTACCGCATGCGCGGCGATGGCCGGGTCTTTCGTCACGAGGGTCGTCACGAGGCTGCCCCTGCCGCGCGCCGCCAGTGCCAGCGCTTCGTCGATGTCGCGGTAAGTCATCATCGTGCTGACGGGGCCGAACGCCTCGATGTCGTGCACGGCGTCGTTACTCATGCCGTTGCGGCACAGCAGCAGCGTGGGCGCGAAAAAGGCGCCGGCGGCACTGCCTTCGCCGACGGGGTTGAAGCCATCGCGGGCGCTGAACAGGATCTCATTGCCGCGCGCGAGCCTCTCCACACGCTCGCTGACGTCGCGATGCTGCTCCTGCGACGCCAGTGCGCCCATGCGCACGCCCTCGACCTGCGGATTGCCGACGACGATCTTCGCCAGGCGCGCGCGCAGGCGGTCGCCGACGGCGTCGACGAGGTGCTCGGGCACGATCACGCGACGGATCGCCGTGCACTTCTGGCCGGCCTTGCCCGTCATCTCGCGCGCCACTTCCTTCACGAATAAATCGAGTTCCTCGTCGTCCGGCGTGACGTCCGGCGCGAGGATGGCGGCGTTCAGGGAGTCCGCTTCCGCCGTGAACGGCACGGATGCGCGGATCAGGTTCGCATTGCCGCGCAGCTTCGCCGCCGTGTCGGCCGACCCGGTGAACGTGACGGCATCGAAGCCGTTCAGGCGGTCGAGCAGATCGCCCGTCGACCCGATGACGAGTTGCAGGCAGCCTTCCGGCAGCAGCCCGGATTCCATCATCATCTTCACCAGTGCATGCGTGAGGTAGCTCGTCGCGGTGGCCGGCTTGGCGATGCAGGGCATGGCGGCGAGGAAGCTGGGCGCGAATTTCTCCAGCAGCCCCCAGATCGGGAAATTGAAGGCATTGATGTGCACCGCGACGCCGCCGCGCGGCACGAGGATGTGCGTGCCGGCGAAGCCGCCGCGCTTGCCGAGGGCCAGCGCCGGGCCTTCGTGCAGCACGTTCGACGATGGCAGCTCGCGCCCGCCGATGCTCGCATAGGCGAACAGGGTGCCGATGCCGCCCTCGACGTCGACCCAGCTGTCGGGCCGCGTGGCGCCCGTCAGGTGCGAGATCTCGTACAACTCTTCCTTGCGTTCCATCAGGTACGCCGCGAGGGCCTTCAGGCGCTGCGCGCGCTTCTGGAAGTCCATCTGCATCAGCGCCTGTACGCCCGTCTTGCGGGCATAAGTCACGGCTTCGCCGAAGTCGATTTTGTCGGCGTGCGTGTGATAGACCACGCGGTTGTCCAGCGCGCTGTGCAGCGGCTGGTGGGCTTCCGTGCCGAGCCAGCGGCCGGCGATCAGGCTTTGCAGGATAGGGGTGTGCATTCGTCTCCTCCGTTTATCGTTTCGACTTATCGTTTCGGCTTGTGCGGCTCGTCGAACACGATGCGCTGCCGGTCCGGTTCCACTTCCGTGTACGCCTCGACTTCGCGCATCGTGCGCATCGACCTCACGTTCAGGTCGTGGTACTGCCGCGTGCCATAGCTCTTCCATGCGATTTCTTCATCCGACACGGCGCGCACGATCTTCGCGGGCGCGCCCAGCACGAGGCTGCGCKGCGGGATGACCATTCCCGCCTTGACGAAGGCCGCCGCGCCGACGATGGATTCCGCGCCGACAACGGCCTTGTCCATCACGACGGCGTTCATGCCGACCATCGCGTTACGCTCCACGCGGCAACCGTGCAGCACGGCCCCGTGGCCGATATGGCCATCCACCTCGACGACCGTGTCGTCGTCCGGGAAGCCGTGCATCACGCACGTATCCTGCACGTTGGCGCCCTCTTCCAGGACCAGGCGGCCGAAGTCGCCGCGCAGCGACGCCAGCGGGCCGACGTAGCAGCGCGGGCCGACGATCACGTCGCCGATCAGTACTGCGGTCGGGTGCACGTACGCCGTCGGGTGCACGACGGGCCGCAGGCCATCGATTTCGTAGACCTTGACCATGACGTTCTCTCTTCCTAGACCCGTTCCACGATCAGGGCGATGCCCAGACCGACGCCTATGCACATCGTGCACAGCGCATAGCGCCCGCCCGTGCGGCGCAGCTGGTTGACGGCCGCCGTGACGAGGCGTGCGCCGGATGCGCCCAGCGGGTGGCCGATGGCGATCGCGCCGCCGTTCGGGTTGACGTGGGCGGCGGCGTCCGGCAAGCCCAGGTCGCGCAGCACGGCCAGGCCCTGCGCCGCGAACGCTTCGTTCAATTCGATCACGTCCATCTGGCCGATCGTCAAACCGGTCATCGCCAGCAGCTTCTTCGTCGCGGGCGCGGGGCCGAAACCCATGATGCGCGGGGCCAGGCCCACCGTCGTCATGCCGACGATGCGCGCACGGGGCGTCAGGCCGAACTTGTCCACGGCCGTGCCGGAGGCCACCAGCACGGCGCAGGCGCCATCGTTGACGCCGGACGCGTTGCCCGCCGTGACCGTGCCGTCCGGCGTCACGACGCCTTTCAGTCTGGCCAGCGATTCCAGCGTGGTGTCCGGACGCGGATGCTCGTCCGTGTCGAACACGTGCGACTCGCCCTTGCGGCCATGGATCGTCACCGGCACGATCTCGTCCCGGAACACGCCGGCCGCATGCGCCGCCGCCCAGCGCTGCTGGCTGCGCAGCGCGAACGCATCCTGGTCGCCGCGCGCGATGCCGAATTCGCGCGCCACGTTCTCGGCGGTCTCCGGCATCGAGTCGATGCCGTACTGCGCCTTCATCTTCGGGTTGACGAAGCGCCAGCCGATCGTCGTGTCCTCGATCTTCGCGGTACGCGAGAACGCGCTGTCGGCCTTGCCCATCACGAACGGCGCGCGCGTCATGCTCTCGACGCCGCCGGCGACGATCAGGTTCGCCTCGCCCGCGCGGATGGCGCGCGCGGCGCTGCCGACGGCATCCAGGCTGGAGCCGCACAGGCGGTTGATCGTGGAGCCGGGCACCGATGGCGGCAGGCCGGCCAGCAGCGCCGCCATGCGGGCCACGTTGCGGTTGTCCTCGCCGGCCTGGTTGGCGCAGCCGTACAACACGTCGTCGACCTGCGACCAGTCGACCCCGGGATTGCGGGCTATGAGCGCGGCGATCGGCAGCGCGGCCAGGTCGTCGGCGCGCACGCCGGCCAGGGCGCCGCCAAAGCGGCCGAACGGGGTGCGGATGGCGTCGACGATGAATGCATCAGTCATGCTGGAGTCTCCTTATTGAATTTATCGCTTACCCTTTTGCCCGCTTGTCGACGACGCGGCGCGCCTTGCCCGTCAGCGAACGTTCGATACCCTGTGCCGGCAACAGCTGCACGCTGGTCGTCACGCCGATGTAGGTCTTGATGCGGTGCTGCAGTTCGCGGGCCAGCGCATCGACGTTGTCCGCCGCGTCTTCGCGCAACTCGCACAGCACGGCGAGCGCATCGAGGTGGCCGTCGCGCGTGACGACGAGCTGGTAGTGCGGGGCCAATGCGGGCATCTGCAGGATCTGTTCCTCGACCTGGCTCGGAAAGACGTTCACGCCGCGGATGATCAGCATGTCGTCCGAGCGCCCGCTGATGCGCCCCATGCGGCGCATCGAGCGTGCCGTGGGCGCCAGCAAACTGGTCAGATCGCGCGTGCGGTAGCGGATGATCGGCAGCGCTTCCTTCGTCAGCGACGTGAACACCAGTTCGCCCTCTGCGCCGTCCGGCAGCACCTCGCCCGTGTCCGGGTCGATGATCTCGGGATAAAAATGATCTTCCCATATCACGAGACCGTCCTTGCTCTCGATGCATTCGCTGGCCACGCCCGGCCCCATCACTTCGGAAAGACCATAGATGTCGACGGCGTCGATGCCGGCGCGTTCCTCGATCTCGCGGCGCATCGCATCCGTCCACGGTTCGGCGCCGAAGATGCCGACCTTCAGCGAGGACGCGGCCGGATCGAGTCCCTGGCGCCGGAATTCCTCGACGATGTTCAGCATGTACGACGGTGTCACCATGATGATAGCGGGCTTGAAGTCCTGGATCAGCTGCACCTGCTTTTCCGTCTGCCCGCCGGACATCGGCACGACCGTGCAACCGAGGCGTTCGGCGCCGTAGTGGGCCCCGAGGCCGCCCGTGAACAGGCCGTAGCCGTAGGCGATGTGCACCATGTCGCCGGGCCGCCCGCCGGCCGCGCGGATCGAACGGGCAACGACACCCGCCCACGTGTCGATGTCGCGCTGCGTGTAGCCGACGACGGTCGGCTTGCCCGTCGTGCCGGACGACGCGTGCACGCGCACGACCCGCTCGCGCGGCACGGCGAACAGCCCGAACGGATAATTGTCGCGCAGCGTCTTCTTGTCCGTGAACGGGAATTGCGCCAGGTCGGCCAGCGTTTTCAGATCGTCCGGATGCACGCCCGCTTCGTCGAAGGCGCGGCGGTAGTGCGGCACGTTGTCGTAGGCGTGCTTCAGGCTCCACTTCAGCCGTTCCAGTTGCAGGGCCTGCAGTTCATCGCGGCTGGCGCGCTCGATCGGTTCCAGCTCGCCCGCCTGCGGAATACGTTGCACCATGTCGGTCTCCTCCGTTTGAATATCAGGCGTCGACCGGCACGACGTGGCCGGCGACGCGATGCGACTTCCCGCGGAACAGCGCGACCTTGCGCCCGTCCTGGTCCGTCACGACGACGTCGTAGACGCCCGTCTTGCCCGACAGCGCCTGCTCCACCGCTTCCGCCACGAGCACGTCGCCGGCGCGGCCCGGCGCCAGGTAGTCGATCGAGCAGTCGGCGCCCACGGTATTGAAGTTATGCGAATTGCAGGCGAACGCGAACGCGCTGTCGGCCAGCATGAAGATATAGCCGCCGTGGCAGGTGCCGTGGCCATTCAGCATGTCCTCACGCACCCGCATGCGCATGCGCGCGTAGCCGGGCCGGATCGCATCCAGCGACATGCCCAGYGCCTGGCTGGCCGGGTCGCGTTCGAACATCGTCTTGCCGGCCAGCTCGGCCAGCCGTTGCGGATCACTGTGCATGGATGCGGGCCCCTTCCGGATCGGCCGCGAGCCTGCGGCGCAGCAGCGGCGACACGCGGTAGCGGTCTTCGCCATACGCGGCGCCGAGATTGTCCAGCACGGCCAGCACCTGCCGCAGGCCGATGTCATCGGCCCACGCCAGCGGGCCGCGCGGATAGTTCACGCCCTTCTGCATCGCGATGTCGACGGCTTGCGCGCTGCACACGCCGTGGTTGACGGCGTCGAGCGCTTCGTTGGCCAGCATCGCGACGGTGCGCATCACGGCCATGCCGGGCACGTCGTCGAGGCGCGTCACCGTGAAGCCGGCGCGCTGGAACAGGCCGACAGCGGCCTGCCATGCAGCGTCGCCGCACTGATCCGCACGAGCCAGCGCGATGCGCGGCGCGCGGGCGGGGTCGAGCAGCAGGTCGAACACGATCGTGTCCGGACGGCCGTCATCGAACGCGCGCTGCGTGGCGCTGCGGCCATCCGTCAGGAAGATCGCGGCGGCGCCTGCGTGGAACGCCGCGTCGGCGCCAACCGCCGGCGTCGCGTCGACGCCTGCTGCGCGCAGGCGTGCCTCGATCGCCCCGAACAGCGGGTGCGTACCCTCGAGCGGGCGCATCACGCGCACGTCCACGGGGCAGGCCTGCGCCGCCTCGGCCTGCGCCGGTGGAGGCGTCACGCCGTCGCCGTAGCGGTAAAAGCCGCGGCCCGTCTTGCGGCCCAGGAAGCCGGCATTCACCAGTTCCTGCTGCACGACGGACGGCGCGAAACGCGGGTCGCCGTAATACGCCTGGAACACGGATTGCGTGACGGCGTAGTTGACGTCGTGGCCGATCAGGTCCATCAGCTCGCAGGGCCCCATGCGAAAGCCTCCGCAGTCGCGCATCACGGCGTCCAGCGTGGCCGGATCGGTGGCGCGTTCCAGCAGCAGGCGCAGGCCTTCCGCGTAATACGGCCGCGCCACGCGGTTGACGATGAAGCCGGGCGTGGAGCGCGCATGCACGGGGTTCTTGCCCCAGGCTTCCGCCGTCGCGTACACCGTGTCGGCGACGGCCTTGTCGGTGGCGACGCTGGAGATCACTTCCACGAGCGCCATCAGCGGCACGGGATTGAAGAAGTGCATGCCGACGAGGCGCTCCGGACGGTCGAGCTTCGCCCCGATCGCCGTGACGGAAATCGACGACGTATTCGTGGCGAGGATGCAGTCGGGGCCGACGATGTCCTCCAGTTCGCCGAACAGGATGCGCTTGACCTCGAGGTCCTCGACCACGGCCTCGACGACCAGCGCGGCATCGCGCGCGTCGTCGAGCACGCGCATCGGACGCAGGCGTTCGCGCGCCAGGGTGGCCTGAGCCGCGCCCATGCGGCCCTTTTCGACGAGCCGTGCCAGGGCCTTGCCGATGCCGGCGATGGCCTGCCCGACGGCGTCCGGACGCGTGTCGTACAGGCGCACGGTATGCCCCGCCATGGCCGCGACCTGGGCGATGCCCGCGCCCATCGCGCCGCTGCCGATGACGGCGACGACGCTGCTTTTATCCAGTGCCGAAGCCATGTCACTCCCCCTTGAATTGCGGCGGGCGCTTGGCGATGAACGCGGCGACGCCTTCGCGGTAATCGTGGCTGTAGCCGAGTTCGCGCATCATGTCCGCCTCAAGCTGCAACTGCTGTTCCAGCGTGTTGCCCCAGCTTTCCTGCAGCGCCMGCTTGGTGAACGCCAGGCCCTTCGTCGGCGCGGCAGCGA
>NZ_JBFUDR010000129.1:0-16981 GCF_056404615.1 Massilia sp. P2_C2
ATCAGAGCGTGGCTAGAATGCGGCCTTGGTAACGCCAACCCTCGTAGCAGAATCATCGTTACCTCGCGCACGGCAACGATTGCGGGTTTCCTTGTTGAGGTAACGCGACTCAAAGAAGAGGACGCGACGAATCTAATCAATCAGCATGTGCATGCAATCATGCTGCGTCGACGTTTCGGAGACCTAAGTAAACCAACTTTAAAGAAGATTTTGGATTTTACGCTAGGGAATCCTCTGGCAATCCGGCTCTGTCTAGGTCTATTAAATGGAACTGGAAATGAGCAATCATTCAACAAAGCTGTCGAGACGGTCGAGATGAACCAGAATCCGACCATAGAGCCGAGACATGACATTCTTATTAGGAAGATGTGGGAGGAATTAAAGGAAGATGAGATGCGAATAGTTGAGGCATTGGTAATTTTTCCGATCGGAGAATGGATTCCAGTCTCTCTGCTAATTCAGGCAGCAGGGGGGGGGGAGCGTTGCGAACTTCTCAAAGACGTTCCAGGTTTGCGTGAATTTTGGCTTACTCGAGTACGACGCCGCACTTGAGAAATTTTCAGTGCATAGGACAACAAGAGAGGTTCTGGTCAGACAAAATTTATTTAGTCAGGAAAATATGGAYGATGCACGTAACCGACTGGCAATTTACCTTTTAACCTTTCTTCGAAGGGAAGACGTAATTTGTAGGGGGGAGATAACGGAAGACTATTGGAACGCCTTGGTGCGAGATGAGATGGTAAAAGTGGATAATTATTGGCCCACCATTGAAGAAATAATGCATTGGAAAGAAAGTGATCCCATGATCGTTCAATTTACGCTGTTGCTGGTCCATTATATGGACAGTCGATTTTTAAATGCGCAACGACTAAGGTTCGTTGAGCGATCAATTGCAGCGTTGGGAGATTCCAGTAATCGTATTAAAGCATTATTATACATAGATGCGTTGGGTTGGACCTACGTCGAAGAAGGTTCAAACGAAAAGGCATTGAGCAATATAAAACTTGGGTGTAAGTTTCTTGGCGAAAGTGATCACGATCTGCGTGCACTTGCATATGCCTGGAAAGCACGCATTGCCGCGTCTGACGGGAAGATTGGAGAAGCCATTTCCTACATATCCCGCGCAAAGGAACATGTATTGAAATGCGAGAAGAAATATTGGATTAGAACACGAGTCAATATGAGGCAATTTCAAAACTTCCCGTCGAATTCAGACCGGCATCATGCAAGCGCACTGTGTAAGTGCATTTTCATGATGGCGGCCACATCGAGCGGTCGTTATGGTGGTGGAATCATGGTTTCGGTGATGGCATGGGCGTGACAGGGCCGCGCCGGGACGGCGCACGGCGATTTGCGGATCACGGCGGGTGGCAAGGTCATCTTCGTAACCGCAACAATTGGTCGACGCTCAAGGCGAGCAGGCCGAACATCAAATGGCACATGACCTTGGCATGCCCCTTGACCATGATGGCGCGGGCGCCGAATTCGTCCTTGAGACGGGCGTTGGTCCGCTCTGCGGCGCTGCGTTCGCGGTAGCGCACGGCGTCGGCGGGCTCGAACTCTTCCTTCTCGCCGCCACGCGGATTGTGGTCGATCAGGGGCACATGCCCCAGGTCGCGGCTGTGGGCATGCAGCTCCTTGCTACAGTAGGCGGCGTCCATCAGGTCGTACAGGTTGGTGACGCGTTCCTTGCTGAGATACGACAGCGGCACGGCGGCGCGGCTGTCATGCATCGAGGCCGAAGTCAGCACGGCGGCGACGGGGACGCCGCAGTCGGCGGTGTCGACATGCAGTTTGTAGCCGTTCCAGCTGGTCTTGTATCCCTGGGCGTTGCACTTGGTGCCCCGGTCGCACGCGGTGGGCAGTTCGGCCAGCATCCGCGGCAGCGTTTGCGCCAGCTGGCGCCGGATCGGCGATCCGGTCGTGGCCTTCACGGCGGCTTGTCGCGCCGGCTTCCTGGCCGGCCGCTCGCGCGCCGGGATGGCCGTGCCGTCGCGGCTGAGGTGGCCAACCAACCGGTCGCCCAACTGCTCCCGTATCAATGCCTCGTGCGCACGCTCGCCCAGCTTGGCCTCGGCGAATTCGCCAAAGGCGCGGGAAAACGTCGCCGCCGACGGCAGCTTGGAGAACGGCGCGAAGCCACAGATGCGGCGCAGCGCCCGGTCGATCGTCAGCCGCTCGATCAGACCGACCGTGGTGCCGATGTTCAGCACCGCCTTGGCGACAAACGCGTTGGCCAGCCAGGCCCGCGTGTGCGGAGGGCGGCCCGTGCCGCACCAGGAATCGGAAACGAATTCCTCGATGCGCGCCCACTCCAGCACGTGGACCACCCGCTCCAGTTTAGGCGTCAGGGAACCAACCTCGGCGCCCAGGCCGGGCAACACCTCGTATTGAATCGCTTTCCAGCGTTGCATGAGTTGGGCGGGTCGGGTAGCATCCATGGCGTGGGTGTCGATGATTGGCGTAGAGAACCATCATCATGCCAGCAATGGCCACCCATCCCGCCTCGTTTTTCCTCGCCACGTCAGGCGAAAACCTCGTTCCCCGCTAGTTTTGCAAGAGCCTCAATATGATAGCTGGCGACATAAAAATTATCGAAAAAAAACCAATAAGAGCGGAAGATTTGTATCGGGATGCCGAGCGGGAGCAGGAGATGTATGGAGGAGAGCTTGACTATCAAATTGATTGGCGCATTGGGTTGGCTCTACTTCGCAAAGCTGAACTTCAAAAAGCCAAAAAAAAGATGAAAGGTTACAGACTCTCTATAAATTTGGCGAGGTATCGTTTTACCAAGCTGACGGAACATATCAATGTCGCTAACGGTCGATTATATGGTGAATATGGGCTAGCTTTGATCTCTGAACAGGAGCATTCAACTAGAGAAGCTGGATGGCGATTGCGTCGAGTCCTAAAGGAAATTGAGGCGCGACATGGAGAAAATCATGTTTTGCTAAAGCTTGCGACGAGTAGTTACCAAGGCCTAACCAATCGCAGTCATATTTAGGAAACAAAGCTCCGTGATCGTTGCATCGTGCTTCGTCTTGGCTACCTCGAAGGCGCCTTTCAGATCGGTGGTGACGTCGCGATCGATCATGCCGCTCGCAACCGTAAACCGAAAGACCTGGCCGCAGATCTGTTTGACCCGATGCGTAGATTCTTCGACGCCGTGCGCCTCCGTCTTCCGCAAGCAGGCGAGGCCATCGGTCGCTTTAAGCGAAGAAACCGGAACGCTTCCGACCTTAGGTGGATCGCCTCGGCTTTTCTAGACACTCGAGAGTCATTGGAAGTACTGTTTCTCGTATTCGACCGGCGACATGTCATCACTGAAGCTGTGCCGGCGCTCGGGATTGCAGAACATCTCGATATAGTCGAAGACATCCTGCCTGGTTTCAACGCGGGTAGCGTAGATACGTCTCCGCTTCAATAGTTGAGAAAGAGTAATTGATCGGTCGTCAGGTCTCAGCGAATTCGTCCGCGTTCGCATGCTGCGCCAGCGCTTCGCCCGCGCACTGGCGCAGGCGTTTGAAATTGGCCGGATTCGCCGAAAAGTAGTGCGTCGCCTGGAGGTAGCGTTCCATGGCTGCGGCATTGACGATCTTGCCGGGAGAAGGCACCTTTACGTGATTGTCGAACATCACGTCCATGCCGCCGAGCCAGTCCAGCAGTGTGGTCGGTGGGCCCGACATGTTGATCCACATGGCAATGTACAGCAAGGCCTTGAGCGATATGGTGCGGTCACTCTTGTCTGCGATTGCCATGCAGTTGCCGACATCATCGAAGACTCCGTGAAGAATCTCCTGGTCCATCGCGTCCACAAGAGCGCGTCCGGCCTGCGAATTCAACGCGCTGTTGACGAGCGCGCTGTCCTGCGGCGTGAGGGGACTGGTGATGGTGTGCACCGACAGCAGGCTCTTCAGCGATTCGGACTTTTCGGCAGGGACCCCTGCGGCCGTCAAAACGCGCAGGAACGTGGAACCGACAATCGGCTGTTTGGCCGCCAGATCGCCCTGCATGAAGCCGAACGAGCCGCCGCTCCTGCCTTTTCCGGCGAAGCTGATTTTATACGGCGATGCATTACCGATTTCATGCAGCCGCAATGCGGTCGAGATCGTCCCTTGTACCGGATCGTCGAGTGTCGTGATGAGCATATCGAGGGGATCGAGTCCTGCACCTTGTAGCGCGGCCGCAGTGTGATTGGGCGCGGGCGACGCCGCGAGAGGGGACGACGTCGGCTGCAGTGGAGATACAAAATCCGCAGGGTCGAAGCTCGTAATCAGTTCCGGAGTCAGCCCATTCCATGCGGATGGATTCAGCAATGCGCTGAACGGCGTGATAATGGTGAACCGTTTCTCCCGATCCTCGCCTGCGCCGATGACCATGCCGACCACGTGCATGTCGCCATCGACGACCAGGCTGCCATTGTCACCGTCTTGCGTGAACACGCGATCGGATACGATCTGGCCTTGATAGGTGACCGCCGCGGATGCCGCCCAGTCCGGACCCTTCACGAACATGCCCCCGACATCCATGTCCACGTTGGCGATCGTGGGGTCGTTGCCGTCGTGGAGCATGGGATGGCCGCCGGTCTGGATTGGCTGGCCGAYCGCTGGCGCGACAGGCGGTTTCAGTTCCGCCAGGGTTTGCCCGAGACGCAGCCGCGGATCGACCAACTCCGGAACAACCCATATCAGAGCGGCATCGGTCGTCGGATCGCCATCGATCGTCGTCCAGGTCTGCAGACGGCCGATGGCCCGAGGTGAACCGGACGCGTCGATCGCATGGATTTCGTCACCCTGCCGTGCAAAGGTGGGAAGCACGACATGACCTGCCGTCATCAATAGTAGACGATCGGGATACTCCTTGAATCGAAGCAGGCAAGTCGATCTTCCGCTGCCATAAGTCCCATACTGCAGCCTGTCGCCACATTGAAATTTCATGTCGAGTGCCTCCAATGCCGGTTTCGGAAGAGTCCTCATTCAGACCACGCTCGGTGGCAGTGGCCGCTGCAGTACGGTGCTTGGCTTGAGCGGGTTTTGCGGCGAGCCTTCTCCACGCTGCGCGGGCCTCCCGTTGGCGTCCGGGCCGGATAGTGCTCCATTCGCGGCAGGAGGGACCGGGACGGCTTTATAGGCGAGATAGCCGGCATGGCTGATGGCCAGCAGGTAGATGAACGTCTCGGACAGTTGCGGCAGAACGGTTGTACCAGGCTTGACGCCAGCCGGTATCTCGCCGGATGCTCCCGTATAAAACAGCCGGAGCAGCATCGCCAGATAGACACCCCAGAGAATCAATGTGACCGCGAACTGCTGAACCTTGCTGATGTCGACCGTCCCGGCCGCGACGGCGTCGTCGCTCTGGAACAGATCCTGGAAGAGGGGCGGGCACCGGTCCGAGCGAACGAAAACCTTGCCGACCGCGTGTACGTCGGCACCCACGCGCGTCGCCGCCGTATCCAGCGCTGACCTGGAGGGCGGGTTGGTCAGCGACTTCAGCGACAGGATTGCCGGGGCCGCTGCGCCGCTGGCAATGCTGATGCCCATGATGATCAACAGCTCAGGTGGGATATGGATGTTCAGGGCCACCGACAATCCGTCGGCGGAGCCCGTGTCGAGCGTGCCCCATGCCCGGCAAATGACAACCGCCATCAGCGCCGAAAGTATCAGCCAGGTCCAGAGTACGACTTGCAGGCGGGAGAGGCTGTAGGTATTGCGGCTGCTCCAGAATACGCCGCTCATCCTGTCCGCCACGCCGACGCTGATCGACGTGAGCAGGACGTACAGGGCCAGCAATGCAAGTACGAACACGCCGATCCGCGTTCCGGGGCCCTTGCCTGCGCCATACAGTCCTGCCAGATAGGGCAATAGGGCATCGATGACACCAAGCACAAGGCCAAGGACCAGCAGCGGCATGGCCCCGATCGATGGGAGAACGGGACCGGTTGTCGGCGGCGTGGGCGCGGCGGCGTGTGGGGCGGCAGACGCACTTGGGCGGTCGCGCAACATTGTGTTTTGGAGACCCATCCCGACTCCTCATTGAGGTAGCGTCAATCATCCGGTTTGACATCGGGCGCCAAGCCGGGTTCTGTCGATTTTCCCTGCCGGCGTTTGCGGCAGGACCGGCTTGAACCGTTACAACACCGCGTGCCACAAGTCCAGGCCGAGGCCGAGTACCGCCCTGCAGCATTCGACGCCCAGCTTGCGATAGGACTCCCATTGGCCCTCGTCGAAGAACTGGTCGCCGGTCGTTTGTTGTGGGAATACCGGGTTGTTGCGGTAGTAGCCGAGCAGGTCGCTCGATGCGCAGGCGATCAGGCGCGGCTTGATCATGACGACCCGGGCGAGGAGGTCGCCGCCATGGCGTACGTTCAGCAGGACCGCGCACCGGGTATCGAGACGCTCCGGGTCGGCCGCGCCCATCGTCGATGGTGTACCGAAAACCGTGTTCAGCGGAGCGGCCATGGTGACGGCCGTGTCGATCTCGACCTCCAGCTGGAAGTCGATCCGGGCCAGGCGTACCAGGTTCGCCAGGTCATCGTAGCGATAATCGGGATCGGCGCCGCAATCGCAGGCAAGGACGAACCGTACCACGGTGTCCGGATTGCGCATCCGCCGCAGCAGTTCGTACATGGCCGTGTTGTCGAAATGGCCGCCGTCGGTCAGGTACAGCAAACGGCGATGGTCGCCCTGGAACCGGCCGCGCAGTTCGTCCAGCAGATACAGGTAGGTTGGAAACAGACGGCGGACGATACAGTCGGCGCCGTCCGGCCCTTCCCACCAGCGACCAATCCGCGCATTGGCCATGGTAACGCAGATCGCGGCCCCGGCCGATGTCTGGCGCCCCATGCCGGTCGATACCGCCGCCCCGGAGATGGCGAGCCAGTCACCGATGCTGAGGCATGCGCCCGCGCCCGTCACGCGAAAAAATTCATCACCGATCGCGACGTCGACGGAAGGCACGGGTCCTGCCGTTCCGGTCGGTGGCAGCACGACGAAAGGCTTGCCCTTGCGATCACGCTGGACCAGTTGTTCGGCCGGGTCGACGGTCTGGTTGAGCGTCGCATTGATCAAATGGAGTGGCGAGGCCGGTCGGGAAAAATAGTTGCGGTAGTCGATCGAGTCGCCGTCCACGAAGCGTGCCACGCCGGTTGTCGCGGTCATGACGGGGGCGAGTGCGGCGCCGGCGGTCGTGCGCTGCGGGTTCGCCGCGCCAAGGTACGCGCGGGTCAGGCGCGAACTGTAGAAGTGGTGGTAGCTCGACATGTTCAGGATCGAGCGCCAGCGGCCGGCGACGACGACGAACACCAGGGACAGGAGCGCGAGCGTCCCGGAGCTCGACAGGGGAATGGCTGCGAGCGCCTGGAAGGGTGTCAGGTGCCGTGCCGCCATGCTGGTCCAGGGTTCCGGCCCACCTGTCCGCATCAGCCATTGCGCCGCCGCGGTCCAGAACACGCCGACGCCGAGCAGCAGGAGGAATCCCAGTATGCTGAGGGCGACCGCGAGGCCGCGGCGCGGAACGCCGTCGACCTTGTCCACGCTGCTGCCGGCGCCGCGTAACAGCGGCACCAGCTTCATGACCGTGCGATAGGCGAGCGCCAGGATGCCGGCTCCCCCGCCGGACACCAGGATAGGGTGCGGCCCGTCGGCCGCCAGCACCTCCTGCGCAACCTCCAGCACCAGCGCCAGCATCAGCAGCACGCCCACGCATTGGATGCCCCAGGTGCAGAGGCGGGTCAACCTGACCGCAAGTACGCCCTTGCTCGTGGTAGTCCACCGTCGACAACGCGCGGCGATTGCCCACGCCACCGTCAACAGCAATACCAGACTACACAACGTCAGGTACATGGGCCACTGGCTGGCAGTATCGAATAGGGGTGCGACATATCCGGTCCAGCACCACTGGAAGGGCAGAAGGTCGGCTTGCCAGCGCGCTCCCGCGATGAACGTCGCCATGCCGGCGGCAAGGACGCCCACGATTCTCAGCCAGGGCAACTCCGCCTGCGTCGCACCGTCGGGCACGTCGCGCGTCATCCAGTACGCGCCTGCGGTCGGCAGCACCCAGCAAACGAGCGTGGCAAGCGGCAGCCACCACCATTTCGGGTCCAGGGTCGGCCAACGTGGCGCAATGACACAGGCGGCCAGTGCAAGCAGTGCGGTCACGAATACGATCGGGGCGCCGATCACGCTCTGGATGCCGAGCCAGTTGCGCGCACCGAAGCCGAATGCGTACGCCATGTCGCCCGCGCCCGACGGCGCGAGGTAGCGCCCGWTCTCGCGCAACCAGGCCAGCGGCGACGGGAGTACGTGCCGGTGGACGCGCGCCGGAGGCTCTTCCGCGATGTGGAGGTTGACCTTTGCGGCAGCCTGTCGTGGCGGGCCGGGTTGCTGGGCATACAGCGCTTGCATGAAGCCGGCCGTGAATCCGCCGCCGCTCACGCTCGACACGTAGTCGAACTGCGGCAGCAGGCCGCCGACCTGGTCATACGCCGCCTTCGCGTGCGGCGGGAGACCCTTGACGGCCGTGTCACCGGGATGCGCAAGCTCCTGCAGTACGCCGAGGCAGAACGTGGCGCTACGGATGCCGCCACCGGACAGGGCAAGGGCCCAGTTCACCGTCGTGACGCCCGGTCCGGGCTGCAGATTCTGGTCGTGGTCGAACGACGCGGACGCCGCACCGGCACCGAACAGCGCCGCGCGCCGCAGGGCGGTCTGTCCGGCTTCAAGGCGCATCTGATGGTCGAGGTCGTGCGGTTGCGAAGCCCGGTTCGCGCTGTCCGCGCGGGCGGCCGCTGCGTTCATGTTGCCAGTCTCTGGTCGTGCAGGACGGGAAGCCAGCGGGCAGCGATCTTGCGGAAGCCGGCCGGCGTCGGGTGCAACTCGTTGGCCCAGTCGGCGCGCTGCAGCGCTTCGCGGCTGTCGATGAGCATGACGCGACCGGGATAGCGCGCAACGATCTCTTGCAGCATCGCGGTAAAGCGGTCGATGATGATGCGGATGCACTCGTCGCGCAAACCGTCGGCCACCCGCGCCGCTTCGAATGCCGGCCTGAGCCAGGGCGAACTGTCGGGGCCGAAAATGCCTTGCCCGGTGACGAACGCATAATCGTAGTTATGAACGATGATGCGCGTGGCGCCCGTCGCACTTTCCTCGGCGGTGCGCCACGTGGCGCCGATGATCTGGTTGATCAGCGCGATATAACTGTCCCCCACCTTCTCGAGCAGCCAGTCGAGACTGCCCTTTTGGGCACCGTCGCGGAAGCACGCCTCAGCGGTCGTGCACGCGACGCAGTTATCGCCGAGGACTGGACGCAGATCGTTGATGCCGGCGAAATCGTTGCCGCCGCCTGAAAGAAACACTGCAGACAGGCTGCTGCCGTACAAGTCCAGCGCCGTGCGGATCTGCCGCGAATAGGTGCCATGCACATAGTCGTATGCCTCGGCGCCGTTGTTGCCATAGGCGAGGATGACATGCTCGCGCGTAGCGACCATGTCGCCGAGGTAATTGAGCAGGGAACCGCCGGGAAACGGATACCAGAACCACGAATCACCGATCGCAAGGATCGACGGGTAGTTGCCGTCACTTTGCATTAGGGTTGCATCCCAGTAGACGTTCGCGTATTGCATATCGCCTCCCTGATGAGCATGGATGGGACACGCTAACATTGAGACATATCAATGTCAAAGACACACTACAGCTTGTATCTTTTATGAACTCCTAACAGTTTTGATATTGAATCGCCCGGTATTTTGTGTCTTATTGTAAATTGGAAATTTGCATTTCTCAGATGCACTGCGACCATGCCATGGACGTGTGTCATGAGTGCGCGACCCCAGCCAGCTGTGTGAACCGGGCGGGCGGCGAAGAGTGCCGTTATTCGACTTTGACGGTGGCTTTGCGGTGCGGTTCCAGGCTGCGCTCGCCCTCCCGATGGATATCGGCCCGAGGCTGGTCACTGCGAGCAGGATTGGCGAATCACGTCCAACCCCGCGAATTCCGCCACCGCAAAGTCGACAAACGCCCTCAGCCGCGGCGCCATGTGCCTGCTGCTGCGCAGCACGAGGTGCACCGGCAATGGCTCCGGCTCAAAGTCCGCCAGCAGGCGCTGCAGCAGCCCCGCACGCAGGTCCGGCTCGACCTGGTACGACAGCGCGCGCGCAATGCCGAAGCCGTCGCGCGCGGCCGCCAGCACCGCCTCCACGTCGTTCATGCGCAGTCGGGGGCTATAGCGTACGACGTGCTCGCGGCCGTCCGCGCGGAAGCGCCACTCGGCCACGCTGCGCACCGAGGTCGACATGATCAACTCGTGGTCGGCAAGGTCCGCGGGCACGGCCGGCGTGCCGCGCCGGTCGAGGTAGGCGCCGCTCGCCACCGTCACGCGTCGCACCTCGCCCAGCCGGCGTGCGACGAGGCTCACGTTGGCGAGCGGCCCGATGCGCACGGCGGCGTCGATGCCTTCCTCGATCAGGTCGACATTGCGGTCGGACAGTGTCAGGTCGACCTGGATGTCTGGATGCAGCGCGAGAAAGCGCGTGACGACGGGCGCCACGTGGCGTCGCCCGAACGCGGTGGGCGCGGTCAGGCGCAGCAGGCCGCGCGGCGCGGCGGTGCCTGGCGGCTGCAGCGCCGCGTCGTAGTCGGCCAGCAGGCGGCGTGCCTGTTCCGCCAGGCGCAGGCCGGTTTCGGTCGGAATCAGGCGCCGCGTGCTGCGTTCGAACAGGCGCGCGCCGGCGCGGGTCTCGAGCGTACCCAGGATGCGCGTGACGGCCGCCGGTGAGCGGCCCAGCTTGCGCGCGGCGGCGGCCATGCTGCCGGCGTCGAGGATGGCGACAAATACGTGCAACTCATCGAGTCGGTCCATGGCGATTATTTCGGAAAATGGAATACTGAGTTGCCATTATGCCGGATTCCGGTGTAACCGAAATCGCACTACGATGCGTCCATCACCCACCACCGAGCGAACGACCATGACCCAGACCCGCACTCTCCACGGCACCCGCCTGTCCGGCCACACGCACCGCGTCCAGTTGTTCCTGCACCTGCTCGACCTGCCGTACGCCTACGCCGACAGCCCGGCCGCCGTGCGCGCCACGCCGGCCTTCCGCGCGCTGAATCCGCTCGGCCAGATCCCCGTCCTGCAGGAGGGCGACGTCGTGCTGGCCGACAGCAATGCGATCCTCGTCTACCTGGCGAAACGCCATGCGGCGGGCAGCGGCTGGCTGCCGGAAGATCCCGTCGGCGCGGCGCGCGTGCAGCGCTGGCTGTCGCTGGCGGCCGGCGAGATCGCATACGGCCCGGCCGCCGCGCGCGTCAACGCCCGCTTCTACGACACGGGTGTGCCGCCGGCGCTGTCGCAGGTCCTGGCCGCGCGCGTGCTGGGCCTGATGGAGAGCGAACTGGCCCGGCGCGACTGGCTCGCGGCCGATGYGGCGAACGATAGTCCGACGATCGCCGACGTCGCGTGCTACGCCTATGTCGCGCACGCCCCGGAAGGCGGCATCGCGCTGGACGCATATCCGCACGTGCAGGCCTGGATCGCGCGCATGCAGGCGCTGCCGGGTTTTATTCCCATGCCGCGCGAGTGAGGCGATCATGACGGACGACCGCATCCCCATGCCTTTCCACCCCGGCGAATTGCGCGCGCAGGCCCTGGCCGGCGTCGAGACGTTCGCCGCGCCGATCCGCAACCGCATGCCGGACCAGCACCGCACGTTCTTCCCGCTGCTGCCTTTCCTGTGCGTGGCCGTCGGGGACGCGGCCGGCTGGCCGCTGGCGACGCTCGTGCAAGGCCCGCCGGGCTTCGCCGTGTCGCCCGATCCGGCCCGGCTCGACGTCGCCGCGCTGCCGGCCGCCGCCGATCCCGCGCTGACTTATCTCGTGGCCGGGGCGACGGTCGGCATGCTCGGCATCGACCTCGGCACGCGCCGGCGCAACCGCCTGAACGGCGTCGTCGCGGCCCTCGGCAACGGTGGGTTCGCGGTCGACGTCGTGCAGTCGTTCGGCAACTGCCCGCGCTACATCCACGTGCGCGCGCTCGTGCCGGTGGAACGCACGCCCGGCCCGGTGACGGCCTTCGGTGCCGACCTGCCGCGGCGGGCGCGCGACATGCTGGCCGCAAGCACGACGCTGTTCGTGGCAAGTAGCAGCGGTGCGGACGCGCATGGCGCCACGCGGGGCCTGGACATGTCGCACCGCGGCGGGCCGGCGGGCTTTGCGCGGCTGGACGGCAACGTGCTGACGGTGCCGGACTACGCGGGCAACCGCTACTTCAACACGCTCGGCAATGTCGTCAGCGAGCCGCGCGCGGCCATCGTGCTGGCCGACGTCGCGAGCGGGGACGTGCTGCAGCTGCAGGGCATCGTCGACGTGGACTGGACGGCGGCGCAGCCCGACCGCGTGCCGCCCGTGGAACGCGTGTGGCGCTTCACGATCGTGCGCGGCTGGTTGCGTCCGGGCGCGTTCGGTCTGGCGGAAGCGGCCGGGGACATGCGATGAGGGGCCGTTTCAGGCCGCGCGCCGCTTGACGGCCAGGTCGGCACCGGCCGTTTCCTGCGCGAGCCGCCGCTCCAGCATCGCCAGCACGGCCGCTTCCTCGGGCTGGAGGTCGTGCAGGTCCTGGACGAGGCTTTCCTCGGCGCGTGCACGCAGGCCTTCCAGCATGGTGCCGTCGAGGTAGGCGTCCAGTACGGCCGGGTGCACGTAGCACTTGCGGCAGACCGATGGCGTGTTGCCGAGCTTTTCGGCGACGCATTCGATGGCGCGCACAATGTTTTTCTTTGCCTGCGCATCGGAATCGACGGCCTCGAATTCCTGCAGCGCCATCGCCGCGAGCACGGTGCCGGACCAGGTGCGGAAGTCTTTCGCGGTGTAATCCTCGCCCGTGATCGTGCGCAGGTAGTCGTTTACGTCGGCGGAGCCCACGGTATGCGTCTCGCCGTCGTCGTCGACGTACTGGAACAGGTCCTGGCCGGGCAGGTCGCGGGTGCGCTGGATGATGCGCGCGAGCCGGCGGTCGTGCACCTTGACGTCGTGGACCACGCCGCTCTTGCCGCGGAAGCGGAATTCGACCTCGCTGCCGTCGATCTTCACGTGCCGGTTGCGCAGCGTGGTCAGGCCGTACGACTTGTTCTCGCGGGCGTATTCGTCGTTACCGATGCGCATCATCGTCGCTTCCAGCAGGTAGACGATCGTGGCCAGCACCTTTTCGCGCGGCAGGCCGGGCAGGGCGAGCGCGCGGTCGACTTCCTGGCGGATCTTCGGCAACGCCTTGCCGAAGTTGATCATGCGTTCGTATTTCACTTCGTCGCGCACCTCGCGCCACTTCGGGTGGTAGCGGTACTGCTTGCGGCCGCGCGCGTCGCGGCCCGTCGCCTGCAGGTGGCCATTGGCCGGCGGACAGATCCAGACCTCCGTCCAGGCGGGCGGGACGGCAAGGGACTTGATGCGTTTCAGCGTCGCTTCGTCGTCCACCGGGTCGCCCCTGGCATCGAGATAACGGAAGCTGTCGCCGGCCGGCTCGCGCCGGATGCCGGGGCGGTCGTCGTGAACATAGCGCAAGCCCGCGGCCTTGGCGGCGGCGGGCGGATCGGAATTCGGCACCGGGTTGGCCGGGGCGTTGTCGTCGAGCTTCATCGGGATCTCGTGAGGTCGCGTTGGCGGTGTCCGGATGGCGCCGTCATGGGAACGCTACGCAGATTCGCGCGCGGCCACCGTACGCGATCTAACGTTGGCGCTCAATCCTGCTGGTAGCGCGCTTCCAGCAGGTCGATCTGGCGCAGCAGCTTGCGCGCCGTCTCGTCCGGGATGTCCATGCGACGGGCGAGCCGCAGCACGGTATCGCGCTCGGCCTTGAGCGCGACGAGCCGGTAAGCCAGTTCCGCGCGCTTGAGGGCCCGGGCATCGGCGTGGCCGTTGGCCGCGTCGGTCGCGCCCAGGCGGTGCCGGTACAGCCGCAGCACATGGCCGGCGGCCCGGCTGCGCAGCGCCGCGTCGGCATCGCCATCGGTCTTGCCGGCGTCCCTGCACGCTTGTTCCAGCGCCTCGACGGCGGCCAGCGTGGCCGCATGGCGCGCCTCGTCCTCGTTGCACTTCGCCTCCGGCTCGGCCGGCATCTGCAGGCCGCGCAGCAGGGCGGGCAGCGTCGCGCCGGCGAGCAGCAGCGAGACGACGATCACGCTGCCGGCCAGGAAGATCGCCAGGTGGCGCGCGGGAAACGGGTCGCCGTTCGGCAGCGCGAGCGGCAGGGTCATCACGCCGGCCATCGTCAGCGCGCCGCGCACGCCGGCGACGGACGTGGCGAGCATCACGCGCAGCCGCGGCCTGAACACCTGGCGTCCGAGGCGCTTGCGGTTCAGGATCGTCAGCTGCAGCGAGATCCACACCCACACGAAGCGCAGCAGCACGAGCCCCAGGCTGAACGCGAGGGCGCGGCCCGCGAGCCACCACGGATCGAACGGCTGGCCGCCGGCCGGATGCAGGGCGCCGCGCACGATGTCCGGCAGCTGCTCGCCCAGCAGCACGAACATGGTGCCGTTCAGCGTGAACTGCAGGGCGTCCCAGATGACGTTGCGGCGGATGCGCGTGGCCGGCGTGGCGTTGCCGGAAAGCTCCAGGTAGCTCATCGTGATGCCGGCCGCCACCGCGGCCAGGATGCCGGACCCGTTCAGGCGCTCCGCCAACAGATAGGCGCCGAACGGCGTCAGCAGGTTGATCAGCACGGGAACGCCGTCTTCCTCGCCGAAGCGGCGCTGCAGCATGCCGTGCACGCGCGTGATGGCGAACGTGATCGCGACGCCGGCAGCAATGCCCGCCAGCGCGATCCACAGGAACGACAGGCCGGCCCGCGCCGGCGAAAAGTGGCCCGTCACGGCGGCCGCGACGGCGAAGCGGAAGCATACGAGGCCGGTGGCGTCGTTGAGCAGGCTCTCGCCCTCGATGATGTGCATCAGGCGCGGCGGCATCGGCACGCGCGCCGTGATCGACGACACGGCCACAGGGTCCGTCGGCGCCACGATGGCCGCCAGCGCGAAGGCGACGGCCAGCGGCATCGTGGGGATCATCCAGTGCAGCAGGTACCCTGCGCCGACGACGGTGAACAGGACGAGGCCCAGCGCCAGCTCGAGGATCGTAGCCCTGTCGCGGAACAGGCCGATCTTGGGGATGCGCCAGCCGTCGACGAACAGCAGCGGGGGCAGGAACAGGAGGAAGAAGATGTCCGGTTCGAGCGCGACGCCATGCCTGAACCCGCCCGCGATCACCGCGCCCAGCGCGATCTGGATCAGCGGCAGGGGCAGCGCGACGGGCAGCACCCGCGCCACGTAGCCGCTGGCGATCACGGCGAGCAGCATCGCCAGGATGACTTCGACGGTGTCCATGCCTTCCCTCCTTTAATCGGGATGATAAGGGAAGCCGTAGGGTGGGCATTTGGGGCCGGTGGCCCCAAATGAAACGTGCCCACGCGTAACGCCAACACACCGCAAACGTCACGCGTGGGCACAGGGGGGCCCACCCTACGCATCGGATGACGCAGATGTCAGCGCCGGATGTTGGCTTCGGCGGCTGCGGCCAGGATGTCCGCCAGCTGCGTCGTATTGACCGGCTTGACGAGATAGTGATCGAACCCCGCCGCCATCGACGCGTCGCGGTCCTGCTGGCGGCCATAGCCGGTCATCGCGATCAGCGTGGCGCCGGCCACCTGCGGCAGCACGCGCAGGCGGCGGGCCAGCTCGTTGCCGTCGAAGTCCGGGAGGCCGATGTCGAGCAGGCAGACTTCCGGCGCGAACGTCTTGGCCAGTTCCAGCGCGTCGGTGGCGGAATAGGCGACTTCGACGCGGTGGCCGCCGGAGCGCAGGAACAGCTGGAGGGTGTGCACGGCGTCCACGTTGTCGTCCACGAGCAGGATGCGCAGCGGCACGCCGCCTTCCTCGTGATGCTCGCCGACGACGGGCGCCGGCGCCAGCACGACGTCCTGCGTGTGGCGGGGCAGGCGTACCGTGAACGTCGATCCCTTGCCCAGGCCCGGGCTGTAGGCGCGGACTTCACCGCCGTGCAGTTCGACGAGGCTCTTCACGAGGGCGAGGCCGAGGCCCAGGCCGCCCTGCGAGCGGTCCGGCGTGCGCTCGGCCTGGGTGAACAGGTCGAATACGCGCTCGACGAGGGTGGGTTCCATGCCGATGCCGTCGTCGGCGACGGTCAGCACATAGTCGTTGCCGTCCGGTTCCAGGCGCAGCTGGATGGTGCCGCCTTCCGGCGTGTACTTGGTGGCGTTGTTGAGCAGGTTCGCGCACACCTGCACGAGGCGCTTGTGGTCGCCCTTGACATAGGCCGGCGCGGGCGGCAGGTCGAGCACGACGCGGTGGCGGCGCGCCGCGATCAGCGGGCGGATCTGCTCGGCCGCGTCGTCGACGACGCGTTTGAAATCCAGCACCTGCGTCGACAGCGAAACCAGGCCGCGGGTCACGCGCGATACGTCCAGCAGGTCGTCGACGAGGCTCGTCATGTGGTCGACCTGGCGCACGATGATCGAGCAGGTCTGCGTGATCTGGGCGTTATCCGAGTGCAGCAGCTTGAGCAGATGGGCGCCCGTGCTGATCGGTGCCAGCGGGTTGCGCAGTTCGTGCGCGAGCATCGCCAGGAACTCGTCCTTCCTCTGGTCGGCGGCGCGCAGTTCGCGTTCGGCCAGCGAGCGCGCCGTCTCCTTCTTCTGCAGCGAGGCCGCCATGCGGTCCAGTGCCTGCGCCAGGTTGCCGATCTCTTCGTGGCCGTAGGCGATGCCGGAGCGCGCCTCCAGGTCGCCGGCCGCGATGCGCTCGGCCGTCGCCATCAGCTTGCGCACGCGCTGGACGATCAGCACGTCGCCGACGAGCCATGCGGCCAGCATGGCGAGCAGCGTGGTCGCCGCGAGGCCGAGCAGCGACATGATCTGGTCGTGGCGCGCGGCCGACAGGATCGTCTCGGTGGGGATGCCGATCGTGACCGTGTAGTCGGTC
>NZ_JBFUDR010000130.1:0-16778 GCF_056404615.1 Massilia sp. P2_C2
CCCCTGTGCCCACGCGTGACGGTCGCGTCATGTTGCCGTTTGCGTGGGCACGGGGTGCCCACCCTACGTTGGCGATACGACGTATGTAATTACAACAGGGAAGGAAGAATATGCAACGACGACAATTGGGCCCGGACGGCCTGGCGGTGCCGGAGATTGGCCTGGGCTGCTGGCAGCTGGGCGGCGGCTGGAGCAACGACTGGAACGACGACATCGCGCAGCAGACGCTGCAGACGGCCGTCGACGCGGGCGTGCGCTTCATCGACACGGCGGACGTGTACGGCGACGGCGCGAGCGAGCACTCGATCGGCCGTTTCCTGGCGAGCCACCGCGACGCGGGCCTCGTCGTCGCCACCAAGCTCGGACGCGCCGGCATCTACCCGAACGGCTACACCCGCGAATCGCTGCGCGAAGCGACCCAGCGCTCGCTGGAACGCCTGGGCGTGGACGCGCTCGACCTCACGCAGCTGCACTGTGTGCCCACGGACGTGCTGCGCCAGGGCCACGTGTTCGATTGGCTGCGCGAGCTGCAGCAGGAAGGCCTGATCAAGCGCTGGGGCGCCAGCGTCGAATCCGTGGAAGAGGGCCTGATCTGCCTGCAGCAGGACGGTCTCGCGTCGCTGCAGGTCATCTTCAACATCTTCCGCCAGAAGCCGGCCGAGGAACTGCTGCCGCGCGCGGCGGGCAAGAACGTGGGCATCATCGTGCGGCTGCCGCTCGCGAGCGGCCTGCTGGGCGGGAAGATCACGCGCGCGACGACGTTCCGCGACGACGACCATCGCAAWTTCAACCGCGATGGTGCCATGTTCAACGTGGGCGAGACGTTCGCCGGCCTGGAACTGGAGCGCGGCATCGCGGCGACGGAACAGGTGGCGGCGCTCGTGCCGGCCGGGATGACGATGGCGCAGATGGCACTGCGCTGGATCCTCGACCATCCGCAGGTGTCCGTCGTGATCCCGGGCGCGAGCCGGCCGGACCAGGTGCGCGCCAATGTGGACGCGGCAGGCGTGGCGCCGCTGCCGCGCGAACTGCACGACAAGCTTGCCGGCATGTACCGCGCCCATGTGCGCGATTTCATCCGCGGTCCATACTGATCACCGGGCGAGGCGACACATGCATCGACCGATACTCCGACGCAATGCCGCCGGCGCGCTGCTGGCAGCGTTCGCGCTGGCCGGGACCACGGCCGGCGCGTCCGCGCAAGCCGTGTTCAAGGGCACCTGGGCCGGACCACCCGCCAACGCGGGCGCCATCGCCGTCACCCCACCGCCGCCCGGCGCCGCGCCGGCGTCCCCGGTGCCGCACGGGATGCGCTCTCCCTCGGCCAAGCACGTGCTGGTACTGGGCGGGGCGCGCGGCTGGCATCACGATTCGATCCCGGCCGGGATGGCCGCCGTCTATAACTGGGGCCGCGCGACACATTTGTGGGACACGGAAATGCGGTCGGAGTTCAGCCTCGTCAACGGAGGCGGCGGCAAGCCGATGACGGCCGGCTTCCAGCCCGTCGGCCTGCGCGACTTCGACGCCATCGTCGTCGTCAGCGCCACCGGCGACTGGGGCCTGGATGCCGCGCAAAAGGCCGCGCTGCTCGACTTCGTGCGCGCGGGCGGAGGACTCGTCGCGATCCACGGCGGGGTCGACGCCAATCGCAACTGGAAGGATTACGTGGACATGGTGGGCGGCGAGTTCGTGTCCCATCCATTCAACAACAACGAGTGGCCGCTGTTCCCGTTCCCGCTGCGCACCGAGAACCGCGACACGCCGATGACGGCCTTCCTGCCGGCCCGCTGGATCCGGCAGGACGAGCTGTACGTCGTGCGCAACTTCTCGCGCGCGGATGCGGAGGTCCTGCTCAGCATGGACGGCGAGCGGCTGGACATGACGCGCATCCCCGAGCAACTGCCGCCCGACCGCGACATCCCGGTCGCCTGGATCAAGCAGTACGGGAAGGGGCGGGTATTCGCGTCCACCATCGGGCATGCGAAGGAAGCGTTCGACGATCCCGACGTGGCGCGCATGTACACGGAAGCGATCCGGTGGGCGCTGCGCCTGTCCGGCGACGACGCGCGCCCGCGTCCGGCGCTTATTTCCTCGATTATAGGGCCACGTCAAGGCGAGCAGACCAAGAACGGCCGTTGATGCCGAACGGGCAGGTCTCCCAGCAGTAGGTGAAGCCCAGCTGCGGGAACGGGAAGGCCTTGACCGGATCCCATTTGGTCGGGAACGTGTTGAAGATGTTGTTGGAGCCGAGGGTCAGGCTGGTCGACTTCGTGAAGTTGTAGCGCACGGTGGCGTCCACGATCCACTTGCCGTCCCAGGTCTGCACGAACGGGGCGGTAAAGCCCTGGCCCTGCACGGCGCCGTACCAGTTGGCGCGCACGTTGCCGTTCCACTGGCCGTGCGTCAGGTCGGCCGACAGCACGTGGTGCTGGCGCGGCTGGCCGCGTTCGATCAGCGTCACCTGCGAATCGTCGAACAGCTGCGCACCCGTCAGTACCGGCGAATCCGAGTGGCGGCCCGTCACTTCCGTACGGTTGAAGTCCAGCTGCGCCGACAGCACGAGGGTCGTACCCGGCCAGCGCGTCGTGTGTTCGGCGACGATGTCCAGTCCCTTCGTCTCGGTGTCGATGGCGTTCGTGAAGAACTGCGCCTGGCCCACTTTCAACGGATCGAGGATCGCCTTGACCGGGCACGCGGCGGCGGTCGGGCAGGGGCCCGATTCCGGCGCGATGTTCGACGAGAACACGATGCGGTTGTCGATGTCGATGCGCCACAGGTCGGCCGTCACGGAGAAGTTCGAGGCCGGACGCAGCACGATGCMGACGCTGGCGTTCTTCGACGTCTCTTCCTTGAGGTTCGGGATGCCGAAGGCCTTGGTGACCGCGCTGCCTTCACGTGCCGTCAGCGTCTCGGTCAGCACGCCGGCGGCGTTCAGGTTCGTCGACACGGAGCTGTAGAACTTCTGTTGTACGCTCGGTGCGCGGAAGCCCGTCGACAGCGTGCCGCGGAAGCCCACCTGGCGGCTCGGATCGTAGCGCAGCGACAGCTTGCCAGTGGTCGTGCTGCCGAAGTCCGAGTACTTTTCCCAGCGCGCGGCCGCGCCGATCAACAGCTGCGGCGTGATGTTGTGTTCGACGTCGGCATACAGCGCGATGTTGTGGCGGGCATCGTCCACCGCGGTCGCGGGCGTGTAGCCGGGGAAGCCCTGCGTACCCGACGCGGCGGCGCCGCCCGTCTGGTCCTTGATGACGATGGCCGGGTTGTTCGTGCGGCCGTACTGGTACGAGACCGGATCGCCGGCGTCGATCGCATAGCCGTCGCGGCGCCATTCGAAGCCGGTGGCGAAGTTGATCTTGTTGCCGAAGACGTCGAGTGGACCGCGCAGGTCGGCATTGAACGTGGTCTGTTTGAATTTCAGCTTGCCGGTGTCGGCTTCCAGCGGGGACTCGGCGTAGATGCCGCCGCCCGGTTTCGGCTCGTACCAGTAGCTGACGTTGATCGTGTTCTTTTCGTGGAAATCGAGTTCGCTGCGGCCGTGGTTGAGCGAGACGTCGACCTTCCAGTCATTGGCCAGGTCGCGGCGGTAGCCGACGGCCAGCGACGCATCCTTGACGGTCGTGCGGATGTTCGGCAGGAAGCCGTTCGGGTACACGTCCGGCACGTTGCGGCCGTCGCCGGCGGACCGGAAGAAGCCGGCCGAATCGCCCGTGCGGTGCGATACGCCGCCGAACGTGTAGAACTCGCCCGCGCTCGACACGGGCAGGGCCGAGTTCCACCAGAAGTACTGGTCCTTCGCGAGACTGTCGCCGATGCGCTGGGTGACGCGCGGCGGATCGACGCGCAGGGAGTCGACGCCGGCGCGGTTGGTCTCGCCGCGGCGGCGCGCCTCGGCCGTCAGGTTGATGTAACCGCCGTCGCCGATCGTCCAACCCTTGTTGACGCTGCCCTGACGGAGCTCGCCGCCGCCTTCCGTGGTGCCGCCCACGGTGCCGGACAGCTGGGTCTCGTTGGTCTGGTTCTTCAGCACGATGTTGATCACGCCGGCGATGGCATCCGAACCGTATTGCGCCGCGGCGCCGTCGCGCAGCACTTCGATGCGCTGGATCGCCGACATCGGGATCGCGTTGATGTCCGTGCCGGCCGAGCCGCGGCCGATCGTCTGCTGCACGTTGACCAGGGCCTGCTGGTGGCGGCGCTTGCCGTTCACGAGCACGAGCAGCTGGTCCGGGCCCAGCGAGCGCAGGGTGGCGGGGCGGATGATGTCCGTGCCGTCGCTGATGAACGTCGTCGAAAAGTTGAACGACGGGTCGAGCGTTTGCAGCAGCTTGCCCAGTTCGACGGGACCGGCCATCGCCATGTCCCTGGCGCCGATCAGGCCGACCGGCGCTGCCGAATCGAGCGCCGTGCGCGCCGTCGAGCGCGAGCCGAGCACGACGACGGATGTCATCGCCGGATCCGGCGCGGATTGCGTCGCTGGGGCGGCGGCGGGGGCATCGGAGGGGGTGTCCTGGGACCAGGCGGGGGAGAAGGCGAGGCAGAGTGCGGAAGCAAGCAAGGTGCGGGTGAAGACGGGTACGGCGGGGCGTTTGATCATCCTGGTTCTCTCGTCGTTGGTTGTTGTTGTGGCGTCGCGGCTGCACCGACATGGTGCGAGCCGGGCGGGGCCCAGTGTAACGATCGCTCAGCCGTATTCACAATCGTAACCTGTCTATACTGTTGCGAAATTGATGCATACATGGCAATCTTRCTTGCTGGTATAGACGAAAGCCGGCTATTCTGGACAGGATGCCAGCATTGTTGGCCTCTACATTGGCGTTGCTGAGCATGAGAATTCCGAATATGCATATGCGTGAAATGTCACAATCTTGCCGGGATGAGAGAGCAGGTCAGGCCGGAAGCTGTCGTTCCGCAATGGATTCGTGGGTGTTTTTTACACACTTTTTACGGTGACCGGGCGTAGAGTTTCATCAACCGACAAGGCGTGTAGAGGCCACCGATGAAACAGAATGACATCAACGACATGGAATGGCGCAACCCGGCCAATTGGACCTGGCGCGGGCCGCTCGGGCTGTACGCCAGCAAGCGTGACACCCGGCTGTTCGTGCCGAAAGCGACGCCCTGGATGGGGTGGACCCTCAATTTCGCGCACCCGGGCTGGGTCTACGTGGCGGCTGCCATTGCCGTGTTACCCCTCGTCTTCGTGGTGGTGCAACGTCTTGCGTCGTAGAGCCGAACCTGTCCATTGAACGTCAGCACCGATAATATGCTCAAGAAGTCCGACTTTTTTATGGGCGGCATCAGCACAAATTTCGATAGCCAGTGGCCACTCGAAGAGACGCGCCGCAGACTGGTCAGGTTGACCAGGTGGACAAAAGATTCCCCAGACCTGACAGGAACCGTAGATACGGATCAGGTAACGTTGTCGGTCGTGCGTCTCAGCAGATCGAATGGAACGGCATTTCGGGGCCAAATCAAGGTACTGGATGATGAGGTTTTTCTCGAGGGCCGGTTCAGCGCCGGCGCGTCCGCGAAGGGCAACACGATATTGGGCATCTCGTTTTTGACGGTGATGGCGACCGGTGTGGTAATCGGCTCTGTCCGCGCGATGCTCGAGAGTGGCGACGTACTCGGCGAGATCGGTTCCGACCTTGCGTTTCTCGGGATCCTGATGGTATTCGGTGCGCTGCTGGTATGGAATGCCAGTCCAACAGGGAAGGATGTCGCACGATTAACCGAAGCGATCGAACAGGCGCTTGGCAGGGATGTGTAGCGCCCCGGGTGGCTGCGTCCCCGGCAGTAGACCCGGAGAAGTACCGGTTTGGGCCTGTCCGGCGTCGACGCGCCGCGGCAGGCCGCGCAGCGATCAGACGGAGACGTCGATCGTCGAGCCAGGAGCTGTCGTCTGCGTGCCCGATGCGGTCGCGCTATAGGTCAACGCCGTATCTTGCGTGCTGCCCGACGTAGCCGAAGAGCCGCCAGCCGCCTGCGCCTTGTGCCCATGGTGGTGATAGTGCGCACCCTGCGTACCGTTGGCACCCTGGGCCGCGCCGGCCGCATTCTTGCCGTCGTCACGCAGCTTGGCCAGCGCCTGCTTCGCCGCATCGGCATCGCCGCTGTCGATGGCCTTGCCGAGTGCGGCGATGTCCTGGTCCCGCTGGCTCGTGCCGGTCGTCGCATCCGTGCCGCTGGACGACGTCGCGCCCGCTCCCGGACGGTTCTTCTGCAGGGTGTCGAATGCCGACCTGGCGCCGGTCATGTCGCCGTTGTTGATGCTGTCGACGAGCGATTTCATCGCACCGCCGCGAGGCGAGCCCTGGTTCGTGGCGGACGAGACCTGCTGCCAGGCGGAGCTGGTCGAGATGGCTGATACGGACATTTTTATTCTCCCGTTGAGTTGATGGCGGCGCTGGCCGCGTCATTGCGTCTAGCGCCGTGTGCCAATAACGTCACGAACGGGAAAATCTGAGGGCCGCGCAGGCCGGCTTTACATTGCTTTACCCGGCTTTACATGCATTGCGCGGCGTCCATGTGGTGCGTGGCCAGCGCTCAGGCGAGAATGGCCAGCAGCCCGTCCAGGCCCGTGAAATTCAGCGCGACGTCCGCCTGCGCGCGCACGACCGGCTTGGCGCGGAACGCGACGGACAGGCCGGACACGCCCATCATCCTGAGGTCGTTGGCGCCGTCGCCCATGACGATCGCCTGCGTGGTGGCGATGCCCAGTTCGGCGCAGACCCGTTCGACGGTGCGCTTCTTTTCCTCGGCGTCGACGATGCCGCCGACGACCTTGCCGGTCAGCACGCCCCCGGCCGCTTCCAGCACGTTCGCGTGCGTGTAGTCGAGACCCAGGCGGGTCTTCAGGCGCTCGGTGAAGAACGTGAAGCCGCCCGAAACGAGCAGCGTCTTCAGTCCGGCCGCCTGTACGGCCTGCAGCATCGCCTCGCCGCCCAGCGAAATGCGCAGGCGCTCCGCATACACGCGCTCCAGCGCCTCGACCGGCAGGCCTTCCAGTAGTGCGACGCGGCGCGTGAGGCTTTCCGAGAAATCCAGCTCGCCGCGCATCGCGGCTTCCGTGATCTCGGATACCTGCGGTTTGAGGCCCTGCATGTCCGCGATCTCGTCGATGCACTCGATGGTGATCAGGGTGGAATCCATGTCCATCGCGACCAGTTTGAAGTCGGCGAGGGTGCGGTCCGCATCGACGAACGTTGCGTCGATACCGGCGGCGTGGGCCGCGGTCTCGACGGCCGCTTTCAGTTCCGGCGTGACGTCGAAGCCGTCGCAGCGCAGTGCGTGCGCATGCAGTTCGGTGGTGCGGGTGGGATGGGCGAGGGCGGCGATCTGCGCCAGTGCGGCCTGGGTGGCCTGCGGGCCCTGGAGTACGAGCTTTTTGGACATGATACGTTTGCTCTTATCTGATTAAGCGAGGAGTTGTTTGATGGTTTGCTTGACCTGGTTCACGCGCGCGGGCAGGTCGGGCATGTTGGCCGTGATGCGCAGCTTGTCCTGGCCGGCCAGCTTGATGTGGCGGTTCTTCTGGATCAGCGTGATGATCCTGATCGGGTCGATCGGCGGTTTTTCCATGAACTGCAGGCTGGCGGCATCCGCATGGGCGTCGATCTTGACGATGCCGACCGACTTCGCCGCGATGCGGAGGCGGTGCGTCTCGACCAGCGCCTTCACGGCATCCGGCAGCTTGCCGAAGCGGTCGATGAGTTCTTCCTGCATGTCGTCGATGCGGCCTTGCTCCTCGCAGTTGGCGAGGCGCTTGTAKATCGACAGGCGCTCGTGCACGTCGCCGCAGAAGTCGGACGGCAGCAGGGCAGGCACGTGCAGGTTGATCTCGGTGGTCGACGACAGCGGCGCGCTCATGTCCGGTTCGCGTCCCGCCTTCAGCGCCTTCACGGCTTCGTTCAGCATGTCCGAGTACAGCTGGAAGCCGACCTCCAGCATCTCGCCCGACTGGTTCTCGCCCAGGACCTCGCCGGCGCCGCGGATTTCCAGGTCGTGCATGGCGAGGTAGAAGCCGCTGCCCAGTTCTTCCATCTGCTGGATCGCGTCGAGCCGGCGCTGTGCCTGTTTCGACAGGCCCAGCATGTCGTTCACGAGCAGGTAGGCGTAGGCCTGGTGGTGCGAGCGGCCGACGCGTCCGCGCAGCTGGTGCAGCTGGGCGAGGCCGAACTTGTCGGCGCGGTGCATGATGATCGTGTTCGCCGTCGGCACGTCGATGCCGGTCTCGATGATCGTCGTGCACAGCAGGATGTTGTAGCGCTGGGCGACGAAATCGCGCATGACCTTCTCGAGGTCGCGTTCGTGCATCTGGCCGTGGGCCACGGCGATGCGCGCTTCCGGCAGCAGCTCGCGCAGCATGGCCAGGCGGTTCTCGATCGTCTCGACTTCATTGTGCAGGAAGTAGATCTGGCCGCCGCGCTTCAGTTCGCGCAGGCAGGCTTCGCGGATGATGGAGCCGTCCTCGCTGCGCACGAAGGTCTTGATGGCGAGGCGCTTCTGCGGCGCCGTCGCGATCACGGAAAAATCGCGCAGGCCTTCCAGCGCCATGCCGAGGGTGCGCGGGATCGGCGTCGCGGTCAGGGTGAGCACGTC
This sequence comes from Massilia sp. P2_C2, assembly GCF_056404615.1. Lineage (NCBI taxonomy): Bacteria > Pseudomonadati > Pseudomonadota > Betaproteobacteria > Burkholderiales > Oxalobacteraceae > Massilia > Massilia sp. P2_C2. The sequence goes on from NZ_JBFUDR010000130.1 coordinate 8,602, forward strand.
GACCTCGGCCCGCAGCGCCTTCAGCGCTTCCTTCTGGCGCACGCCGAAGCGGTGTTCCTCGTCGATGATGACGAGCCCCAGGCGCGTGAACTTCACGTCCGCCGACAGCAGTTTATGGGTGCCGATCACGATGTCGACGGTGCCGTCGGCCATGCCCTTGATGGCGTTGTTGATCTCCTTGCCGGTGCGGAAGCGCGACAGTTCCGCGATGCGCACGGGCCAGTCGGCGAAGCGGTCGGAGAACGTCTGTGCGTGCTGTTCCGCCAGCAGGGTGGTGGGCGCGAGGATCGCGACCTGCTTGCCGCCCATGACGGCGATGAACGCGGCGCGCAATGCGACTTCCGTCTTGCCGAAGCCGACGTCGCCGCACACGAGGCGGTCCATCGGCCGGCCGGACGTCATGTCCTGGATGACGGCCGCGATGGCGGCGCGCTGGTCCGGCGTCTCGTCGAAGCCGAAGCTCTGCGCGAAGTTCTCGTAGTCGCCGGCCGAGTATTCGAACGAATGGCCCTGGCGCGCGGCCCGGCGCGCATACAGGTTCAACAGTTCGGCCGCCGTGTCGCGCACCTGTTCCGCCGCCTTGCGCTTGGCCTTGTCCCACTGGCCGGAGCCGAGCGTGTGCAGCGGCGCGTCGTCGGGCGAGGCGCCGGAATAACGCGAGATCACGTGCAGCTGCGAGACCGGCACGTAGAGCTTCGACTCTTTCGCGTATTCGAGGTGCAGGAATTCCGTCTCGCCTTCGCCCAGGTCCATGCTCACCAGGCCCAGGTAGCGGCCGATGCCGTGGTTGATGTGCACGACCGGATCGCCGATCTTCAGCTCCGAGAGGTCGCGCACCATCGATTCGACCTGCGAGCCGGCTTCCTGCTTCTTCTTGCCGGCGCGCCGGCCCGTGCCCGCGTATAGCTCCGTCTCCGTGATGAACAAGAGGTGGCCGGCGCCTTCCTCCATCAGCTCGAAGCCGGCCTGCAGCGGCGCGACGCCCAGCACGACCTTCGCATCCGTCGCACGCAGGCCGTCGAAACCCTCGATGAGGGCGAGGTCGAACTTGTACTCGTTGAAGTACTGCTGCAGGGTCTCGCGCCGGCCGGCGGATTCGGCGCAAATCATCACGCGCTTGCCCGTGGCCTGCATCAGGAAGGAGCGCAGGTTGGCGAGCGGGTCGTCGAGACGGCGGTTGACGGCGATGTCGGGGATCGGCGCGGACAGTTCCGAAGCGCCCGCATCGGCGTCGCGCGCGATGGTCCAGCGCCCGTGCGGCTTGGCCTGCACGAAGAAATCCTCGGCGCCGAGGAAGATCTCCTTCGGTTCCAGGATCGGGCGGTCGCGGTCGGTCCTGAGGAATTTGTAGCGCGATTCCGTGTCAAGCCAGAAGCGCTGGATCGCACCTTCGATGTCGCCGACGAGGGCGAGGCTCGCGTCATCCGGCAGGTAGTCGAACAGGGTGGCCGTCTGGTCGAAGAACAGCGGCAGGTAGTATTCGATGCCGGCCGAGGCGATGCCGTTGCCGATGTCGCGGTAGATCGTCGAACGGGACGGATCGCCTTCGAAGCGTTCGCGCCAGCGGCCGCGGAACGCGGTGCGCGACGCTTCGTCCATCGGGAATTCGCGGCCCGGCAGCAGGCGCACTTCCTTGACGGGGTACAGGGAGCGCTGGGTGTCGGCGTCGAACGTGCGGATCGTTTCGATCTCGTCGCCGAACAGGTCGAGTCGGTAAGGCAGCGCGGAGCCCATCGGGAACAGGTCGATCAGGCCGCCGCGCACGGAGTATTCGCCCGGCGACATCACCTGCGTCACGTGCGTGTACCCGGCGAGCGTCAGCTGGGCCCTCAGCTTCGCTTCGTCGAGGCTTTCGCCCTGGCGGAAGAAGAACGTGTAGGCGGCCAGGAACGAGGGCGGCGCGAGGCGCACGAGGGCCGTCGTCGCGGGCACGACGAGCACGTCGCACTGGCCGTTGCGGATCTCGTGCAATGTGGCGAGGCGTTCCGAAACGAGGTCCTGGTGCGGCGAGAACGCATCGTAGGGGAGCGTTTCCCAGTCCGGCAGCAGGTGGCAGGACAGCTTGCCTTCCGCGAACCAGGGGATCTCGTCGAGCAGGCGCTGGCCGTCGCTGGCGTTCGCGACGATCACGGTGAGCATCTGCTTCCTGGCTTTCAGCGCGAGGGCGGCGACGGCGAGCGCATAGGCATCGGCCGATCCGTGCAGCTGTGGCAGGGCGAAACGGGTTCCGGGCTTGGGAAGGTGCTTGGTGAGGTCGAAGGGCATTGACGCTGTGCTGTGTTCGAATCGTCAGGACGAGCGTCCATTATAGTCGAACAACGCCCCGGCCGCGCCTGCGCGCGGCCCCCTGGCGCCGGGGCGGTCGGAAAGAACTCAGCGCACGCCGGTGCCGGTCGTGTTCGTGCCCGACGTGCCGGTGCCCGTCGAACCCGAGGTGCTGGTGCCGGACGACGAGGTGCCGGACGAGCCGGTCGTCGACGTGCCCGCCGGGGATGTGCCTGACGGCGCCGTACTCCAGCCCGTGCAACAGCCCTGCTCGTGGCTTGCGCTTCCACTATTGCCGATGGCGCCGCTCGACGACGCCCCCGACGACGAGCTGCCGCTCATGCTGCTGTCCGAGCCGTCGTTCATCCTGGTGGAGCTGCATGCCGCCAGGCTCAGGGCCATCAGGCCGCCGATGAGAATGCCTTGATACGATTTCATGATTCACTCCCGTGATGGTCAAGTCAGGACATCATGCGGGGCAGCGGGGCCGTTCTGAATAGGATGCGCACGTTCGGCCTTGTAGGATTGGGCGCACAATCTCGCGGCATGAAGGAGCAAGGCGTCCGGCCGCGGTCGGGCCGGACGCGGTGGCCCGGGGTTACTGCTGTTTGCTGGTGCCCTGGCCGGTGGCGTCCGAGCTGGTCGAGCCCGTGCCCGTCGCCGTGGCGGAGGTGCCGGTCGGCGCCGGGCTCGCCGTGCCTGCGGCGCCGTTGCCCGACGTGGCCGTCGTGCCGGAGTCCGTCGTGCCGGTGCCGCTTGCGCCCGCGCTGCTGCCGCTCGAGGTCGCGCTCGACGAGGAGCTGCCGGTTGCGTCGCTGCTTGCGCCGGAACTGGTGCTGGTCGAGCTGCATGCTGCCAGCGACAGGGCCGCCAGGCTGGCGATCAGAAGGGCCTGGAATTTTTTCATCGTTCACTCCTGTTGTAAAAGTGTCGCCATCATGGGGGCACACATGCCTGTCCGAAATAGGATGAGTTCGTACAGACGTGTAGGACTGGACGGACGATCTGTTGGATTTGTTGCAATGCGATTATTGGAACAATAATGAAAACGGGCCGCACGCGGCGGCCCGTCAGGGTAGTTATCGGTCGATCAGAACAGGCTGTTCGACTGCGGCTGTTGCTGCTGTTGCTGTTGCTGCGGGACCGGCGTGACCGGCGCACCCGGCGGCGCGGCAGGCACGGTCCCATCGGCCGGCGCCGCGTTTGGATCGGGCGCCTGGTCGAGGTCGATGCCGCTGACCGTCGGCGTTTCCGCGAACTCGGCATAGACCCAGTCGTCGTTCTCGCGCACGACGCCGTCCGGGGTCGCGCGCTCTTCCTGTTGCGGCTTCTTCGCCAGCGCCACCCGCATGTAGTCGATCCAGATCGGCAGCGCGACGGTGGCGCCGAACTCGCGGCCGCCCAGCGACTTCGGATCGTCATAGCCCATCCACGCGACGGCCACGACATTGCCGCCATAGCCCGAGAACCAGCCGTCCACGGCGTCGCTCGTCGTGCCGGTCTTGCCGGCGATGTCGGTGCGGCCGAGGGCCTTGGTCGCTTCGGCGCCCGTGCCGTAGCGGGTCACGTCGCGCAGCATGCTGTCGGTGATGAAGGCGTTGCGCGGATCGAGCGCGCGTAGCTCGTCCGTGTGCTCGGCCGGCGGTTTCGTCTCCTGGATGATCTTGCCGTCGGCATCCTCGATGCGCGCGATCAGGTAGGGCTGCACGCGGTAGCCGCCGTTCGCGAACACGGCGTAGGCGCCGGCCATCTGCAGCGGCGTGACGGCGCCCGTGCCCAGTGCCAGCGTGTAGTTCTGCGGCTGGCGCGCGTCGTCGAAGCCGAACTTGGCGAGGAATTCGTGGGCATACGGCACCGTGATCGCGCGCAGCAGGCGCACGGACGGGACGTTCTTCGATTCCGCCAGCGCGCGGCGCATCGTGATCGGGCCGTCCCACTTGCCGTCGTCGTTCTGCGGCGACCACGTCTTGCCGGCGTCCTCGCCCGGCATGTCGAGCGGCGCGTCGAGGATGCGCGTGCCCGGCGAATAACCCTTGTCGACGGCGGCCGAATAGATGAACGGCTTCATGCCGGAACCGGGCTGGCGCCAGGCTTGCGTCACGTGGTTGAACTTCTGGAAGTTGTAGTCGAAGCCCCCGACCATCGCGTGGTAGGCGCCCGTGTCGGCATCGATGGCCACGAACGCGGCGGCCACCTGCGGCACCTGCGTCACGCTCCAGTTGCCCTTCGCATCCTTCGCCACGCGGATGATGGCGCCGGGTGTCAGGCGCATGCTTTCCCTGGCGGCGGACGACAGCCCGGCTTGCGCGAACTTCAGGCCCGCGCCGGTGAGGTCCACCATGTCGCCGTCGACCGTCTCGACGTGGACGGTCTTGCCTTTGACGGACAGCACGACGGCCGGGATCAGGCCGTCGCTGGTCGGGCGTTTGCCGAGGGCGTCGTTGATCGCGTCCTCGCGCTCGACCGCGTCGGCCGGCAGTTCCATGCGGTCTTCCGGACCGCGCCAGCCGTGGCGCTGGTCATAGGTCAGCACGTTACGGCGCACGGACGCATAGGCGGCGTCCTGTTCGGGTTTCAGGATCGTCGTATAGACCTTGATGCCCTTGGTGTAAGCGTCTTCCTTGAACTGGGCGTAGACGGCCTGGCGCGCCAGTTCGGCCACGTATTCGGCGTGCGTGCCGAAATCCTGCACGCCGCGCTGGTTGACGCGCAGCGGCTCCGCGAGTGCCTGCTGATATTGTTCTTCCGTGATGTAGTTCAGGGCGCGCATGCGGCCCAGCACGGCGTGCTGGCGATCGCGCGCGCGCTTCGGATTCGCCACCGGATTGTGGCGCGCCGGGTTTTGCGGCAGGCCCGCCAGCATGGCCATCTCGGCCACGGACAGCTGGTCCAGCGTCTTGTTGAAGTAGATCCGGGCGGCGCTGGAAAAACCGTAGGCGCGCTGGCCCAGGTAGATCTGGTTCATGTACAGCTCGAGGATCTCGTCCTTCGACAACGCGGCCTCGATCTTGTACGCGAGCGCGACCTCGTTGATCTTGCGCGTCAGGCGTTTTTCGCGCGACAGGAAGAAGTTGCGGGCCACCTGCATCGTGATCGTCGACGCGCCGCCGGCACCGAAGCCGCCGCGCAGGTTCGACCCGACGGCGCCCAGCATGCGCTTCATGTCGATGGCGCCATGCTCGTAGAAGCGGGCGTCCTCGATGGCGAGCAGCGATTTCTTCATCAGGTCGGGAATCTTATTGATCGGAACGAAATCGCGATGCTCTTCGCCGAACTCGCCGATGAGGACGTTGTCTGCCGTATAAACCCGCAGCGGGATCTTGGGTCGGTAGTCGGTCACCGCATCCAGCGCCGGCACGTTGGGCAGGACGCGCAACACGACGTAACCGCCAACACCGGCGATGCCCAGGACGATGATGGCGGCCAGGATGGCCAGGATCGGAATCAGGAAGCCGCGCTGGCGGCGGATGCGCGGCGTTGCCGGCTTGGGGGAATGTGTCAAAACAGAACTCACTTGATGCGGGTCTGATAACCCTTTCGAGGCCGTAAGTACGGGTGATGCGGGAAATTATAATCCGCTTTTCTTCCACTACGGCATGTGAGATAGTCACGCTTTCGGGGACCGTCCGGCGATCCCGGCGGTTCCGTTTCACAATACCGCGTCCGAAGGAAATCCCTCCCATGCCCTACGATCCCAGCCCGCCCGCGTTCAAGCCGTATATTCCTGCGTCCGCGCGGCTGCCCGAGCTGACCTGGCGCGCCCTGATCATGGGCACCGTGCTCGGCATGATCTTCGGCGCCTCCTCGCTGTACCTCGTGCTGAAGGTGGGCCTGACCGTCAGCGCGTCGATTCCCGTCGCCGTCATCGCCATCACGCTGTTCGGCCTCGCGAAGAAGGCGGGCGGGCGCGAAGCGACGATCCTCGAGAACAGCATCACGCAGACGGCCGGTTCGGCCGGCGAATCGCTCGCGTTCGGCCTGGGCGTCACCATGCCGGCCATTATGATCCTCGGCTTCGACCTGGAGATCTCGCGCGTCATGCTCGTGGGGGTGCTGGGTGGCCTGCTGGGCATCCTCATGATGATCCCGATGCGCCGCACGATGATCGTCGACCAGCATCGCGAACTCAAATACCCGGAAGGCACGGCGTGCGCCGAAGTGCTGAAGGCCGCCGCCACGGAGACGTCGCGCGAGGCCGCAGGCGAAGTGCGCGACGCCGGTTCCGACGAGGCGCGCGAGGCCCGCCGGCGCGCCTTCATCATCTTCGGCGGCTTCGGCCTCGGATTGTTGTACAAGGTTTGCAACATCTCCCTGAAGCTGTGGAAGGACACGGTCAACTTCATCTTCGACGCACCCCTGAAGGCCGGTTCGGCCGGCGCCGAGATCTCGCCGGAGCTGCTCGGCGTCGGCTATATCATCGGGCCCCGGATCGCGATGATCATGGCGGGCGGCGGCGTGCTGTCCTATCTGCTGCTGATCCCGATGATCAAGTTTTTCGGCGACGCGCTGACGGTGCCCGTGGCGCCGGGCACGATGCTGATCCGCGACATGAGCCCGGACGACGTGCGCAGCGCCTACGTGCTGTACATCGGCGCGGGCGCCGTCGCGGCGGGCGGCCTGATTTCCCTCGTGCGCTCGCTGCCGACGATCTTGAATGGACTGAAGGGCGGCCTGGCCGGCATGGGCAGGAAGGGCGCGGCGGTCGACACGTCGCTGCGCACCGAGCAGGACATCCCGCTGAAATGGGTGCTGATCGGCTGCCTGGGCATCATCGCTGCGATCACGTTCGCGGCGCCGCTGCACATGAACGTGCTGGGCGCGTTGCTGATCCTCGTGTTCGGCTTCCTGTTCTCGACCGTGTCGTCGCGCCTGACGGGCGAGGTGGGCTCGTCGTCGAATCCGATCTCCGGCATGGCCGTGGCCACGTTGCTGTTTACGTGCCTGATCTTTCTCGTGATGGGCTGGACGGGCGGCCGCTACTACGTGACGGCGCTGTCCGTCGGGGCCATCGTCTGCATCGCCGCCAGCAATGCCGGGACGACGTCGCAAGACCTCAAGACGGGCTACCTCGTCGGCTCCACGCCGCGCCTGCAGCAGTACGCCATCCTCGCGGGCGCGTTCGCGTCGGCGCTGATCCTGGGGCCGATCCTGCTCAAGCTGAACGACGCCGGCACCGTCTACGTGCCGGCCGCGCAGGTGGCGCCGCACGTCACGGCGGACGCCGCGAAGCTGACGGAGACGGCGCAGCTGCAGGGGCCGCAGGCGGCCTCCGACCACAATACGTATAAAGTCTGGCAGAAGACGGACACGAACGGCGGCCCGGCCGGCAAATACCTCGTGCGCGCCGACGGCTCACTGGCGTACCTCGTCGATCCGGGCATCAACGGCCAGTTCCACACGCGCCCGGACGGCTCCGAGGTCAAGAAATACGATGCGCCGAAGGCCGTGCTGATGTCCTACATCATCAAGGGCATCCTCGACCACCAGCTGCCGTGGACCCTCGTGCTGTTCGGCGTGATGGTCGCGGTCGTGCTGGAGATGTCGGGGGTCGCCTCGCTCGCGTTCACGGTGGGCGTGTACCTGCCGCTCGTGTCGACGCTGCCGATCGCGATCGGCGGCATCATCCGCTGGCTTGTCGACCGCCGCAACAACACGCTGCCGCAGTACCAGGGCCTGTCCGGGGACGAGTTGCAGGCCGCGGGCGACCGCAGCTCGGGCACCTTGCTGGCGTCGGGCTATATCGCGGGCGGCGCGCTGGCGGGGATCATCATCGCCATCACGGCCGGCGTGATGACGGATTTCGACAATGCCATGAACAAGTGGGCGGAGACGCTGAATCCCTTCTTTGCGGGGGCGAGTTCGGACCTGCTGTCGCTGATTCCGTATGCAGCGATCTGCGTGCTGCTGTACGT
>NZ_JBFUDR010000131.1:0-16682 GCF_056404615.1 Massilia sp. P2_C2
GCCGTAGGGTGGGCGGCCCCCGCCCACGCGGACGTTTGCCATGTGTTGGCGTCCGCGTGGGCACGGGGTGCCCACCCTACAAATAAAAAAACCCGCCGGCAGCGACGCGCGGCGGGGTTGGCAAACGGCGGCATCGCTGCCGCCGCATTCACATGCTTGATTAGAACGTGTAGGTCAGGCCGAGGCTGTAGAAGCGACCCACGGCGCCGGCCTGGTGCAGCGACGCGTTGTAGGCGGTCTGCGTACCGGAGTTGCCGTAGGTGGCCACGTCGATCGGCGGCTGGCGGTCGAACAGGTTCAGGACCGAACCCTTCAGCGTCAGGTTCTGGCTCAGCTTGTACTGCACGTTCAGGTTGGTCGTCGTGAACGACGCCACGTGGCAGTAGTAGTCAGGCTGGGTCAGGCCGTCGAAGTACAGGCGGCCACCGACGTCGGACGCGGTCGTGGCGCAGTCGTTCGCAGGGATCGACGGGTCCTTGGTCGAGAAGTCGCTCGTGTAGTTCATCGTCGCCGTGATGTCGAGCGGGCCGCGTGCGTAACCCAGCGTGAACTGCGCGCGGTCTTTCGGGCTGCCCGTTGCACCGGACACGACCGACGGTCCCTGCGTGCCGGCCAGCTGGAACGACGCGCCCGCCACCTCGGAAATGTAGCTGAAGGTATGGGCTGCGCTCAGGTTCGCACGCACGACGCCCATGTCGCTCGGCAGTTTCCAGCGGTAGCCGACGTCGGCCTCGATACCGCTCGTCTTGGTGCTGCCCGCGTTGATGTACGGCGACAGCGCGTACTGGATCGGGCCGACGGGCGGAATGCCCTGGACGGTGCCGGAGCCGACGCCGGTCGCGATGTCGACCGGGAGGGCCGGAGCACGCACCCACACCGGCACGAACGACGGGTCGTTACCGGCCGAGGTCACGATCTGGTTGTTGACCTTGATGTTGTAGTAATCCAGGGTCATGTTCAGGCCGCGCATCGGCTCGGCGATGATACCCAGCGTGAACGACTTCGACTTCTCGGGCGACAGGTCCTTCGTGGTCGACTGCACGTAGATCGGCGAGATGCCGCACGCGGTCGGCACGTTGCCGGCCGTGGTCTTGCTGCCGTTGGCGCACAGGATCGGGTCATTGATCGCGTTGAACGTGAAGATCGAGCCGGCATTGCCCACCTCGGCCGGGTTCGGCGCGCGGAAGCCGCGGGCGAACGTACCGCGCACACCGAACGAACTGACCGGAGCCCACTTGAAGCTGGCGGCCGGCGTAAACGAGTTGCCATACGTGTCGTAATGGTCGTAACGGCCCGAGACGTGCAATTCGAGGCTCTTGACCGGGGTCGCCTGCAGTTCGCCGAAGGCCGCCGTGTTGGTCTCGTCGCCGATGACGAACGCCGTCGTGCTGGCGACGGTGCCGCTCGCCGTCAGCGCAGCCGGCGGGGCATTCTGCTCACGCTTGTGCCAGTGCACGCCTGCCGCCAGGGCCAGCGGACCGGCCCCCAGCTGCATCAGTTCGCGCGAACCCACCAGGTCGAAGTAGTTCAGCTTCGACACCAGCGAGTTGGAAAAGCGCGGCGAGATCTGGGCAACCAGGCTCGGATCGTTGCCGCCCACCGGGTTCCACGTGCCGTTGTTCAGCGCGGTATAGAGGGCGTAGCGGTTGACGTAGCCGCTGTAGTTGATGTCCGTCTTGACCTTCGTGATGCCGCCGGCGGCGTTTACGTCCCAGCCGTAGGCGCTGCCGTGCAGGTCGGCCGCGAAGCGGGTCGTCAGCGCGGTGTTGTCCAGCGTGCGGTCAGGGTCCACGTCGGGGATGAAGCCGTACAGGCGGGCCGCCGTCGGGAACGGATTCGTGTAGCCCTTGCCGACAGGCGTGCCCGGTGCGAACAGGGTCGAGCCGAACGCATTGACGCCCGGTGTGGCCGAACCCTGCGCGACAACGGTGTTGCCGTTGAACGCGCTCGGGCTGTAGGCCAGGTAGGGAGTACCGCGGTTGTTCAGGCTCTTGCGCTGGAACATCGAGCCCTTCAATCCCAGTTCCCAGTCCTGGTTCAACTTCTTGGTGAAGCCGACCAGCAGGTTGAAGTTCTCGGTCTCCGGCTGGATGTAGCCGGCGTTGTTGGTGACGGCACAGGCGCCCGACATATACTTCTGGTAATCGCACTTGCTTGGATCCAGGAACACGAAGTTGGCCGGATTCTCGACCCTCGTGTACGCCTTCCCGGTGGCAGGATTGATGCCGGGCAGGATCGGGCCGGTCGGGTTATACAGGAACGGGGTGTTGGTCGGCGTCAGGAAGCTGTTGACGGCCGTCGGCACGCCCAGGTTCAGGTTGTTGCCGCCGCGCGAAGTCCAGTCGGCGTTGTCCCAATCGAATTGCGAACGCTGGTTGACCTTGATGTAGCCCTGGCGGCGCCATTCGGCCGTGACGAAGCCGTTGTAGCCATCGTTGTCCAGGTCGCCAAAGCCCGTGCTGATCGAGGCGCGGTTCGTCTTGCCGCCGCCGTGCTGGGTATTGCCGGTTTCGGCGGCCAGACGGGTGCCGGTGAGATTTTTCTTGAGCTTGATGTTGACGACGCCCGCGATCGCGTCCGAGCCGTACAGCGACGACGCGCCGCTCTTCAGGACCTCGATGGAGTCGATGGCGTCGAACGGGATCGACGAGACGTCGACGAAGGAGCGTTGCGAGTCGTCCGACAGCGGGTATGGAGCGAGGCGGTGGCCGTCGACGAGGACGAGCGTGGCGCCGACCGTCAGGCCGCGCAGCGACACGCCCGAGGCGCCGTTCGCGAATGCGCCCGAGAAGCCGCTACCGAGGGTACCCTGGCCATTGGCGGCGAGGTCGTTCAGCAGTTCGGCGACCGAACTCTTGCCGCTTCTCTGGATGTCCTGTGCCGTCAACACTTGCACCGGGGTCGGGGTCTCGGTGTCGGTCCGGCTGATCAGCGAACCGGTCACGACGACGCGCTGGAGCTGCTGGGGACTTGCACCTTCTTGCGTCTGAGCCAATGCAGGCACGGCGAGGATCGCTCCGCCGGCAATTGCACACGAAATAGCAAATGGCATCGACTTCATTTTTAACGTCATGAATACTCCTTCTTGGGTCTCTCAAGTGGTCTTTACAAACACCAAATGCGGACATGACGTTATGCGCGGGGGCGGCCGATACCGCGCCGCCCCCGATTGCAATGTAGCTCTGTCCGCATAGGCTTGTGGCCTGGTGCGTTTAAACTACTGCTAACTACCACACGGAATTACTGTGTTTTTTCATCCTTCGCCCTGTAGGACGAACCCTCTCAATTAACGTTTCATCGATATCAAACGTTACTGACGTGTCGATAAAACCACAGCAAAAGCAAAAGTGTCAATAATGCATAATCAATGAAATGTATAGAAACAACACATTTAAAATGCCGCGGACTTAACGCTTTTTCCTGGTGCAGCGCAGCGCCAAAAAGGGTTTTCTTATAATTAATAACGCCCTATCGCGGGGCATTTCCTGCGCAGCTTCTTGAATATCAAAGGTAACCCTGAAAAGAGTCGCTTGCGACGCGCTGCAGCAAACKTGTGACCGAACTCATGCATATACGATAAAAATCGTGCCAGGGCGCACAATGCCCGAGTTGCCACCATGCATGGGGGAAGCCAAGGTCGGTTGCTTGTCTACAACACAAAACGGGGGAAAGGGAGAATCCGTCATGCATGGGATGCCGGTCCTTTGCTGCCGGCCCGGGAAGCTGATGGCTTATACTGGCGCCTGTACCGATCTGCCGCCGCCGGCTCGGCGCCCGTCCGGCGTCGCCGTGTGCCGGCCTACCATTCATCATGCTGCGAATTAACGAACTCAAACTCCCCCTGAATCATCCCGACCACGCCCTGCGCGACGCCATCGTCGGCCGGCTTGGCATTGCCAGTGACGACCTGATCGATTTCACGGTCTACAAGCGCAGCTACGACGCCCGCAAGAAAAGCGCGATCGTCCTGATCTACGCGCTCGACGTCGACGTGCGCAACGAAGCGGCCGTGCTGGCCCGGCTGGCGCGCGACCCGCACATCGTCCCGGCGCCGGACACCGGCTACAAGTTCGTGACGCAGGCCTTGCCGCCGGCCGGTACGCCGCGTCCGGTCGTCGTGGGCATGGGGCCGTGCGGGCTGTTCGTCGCGCTGATCCTGGCCCAGATGGGCTTCAAGCCCCTCGTGCTGGAGCGCGGCAAGATCGTGCGCGAGCGGACGGTCGACACGTTCGGCTTCTGGCGCAAGCGCAAGCTGAACACGGAATCGAACGTACAGTTCGGCGAAGGCGGCGCCGGCACCTTCTCGGACGGCAAGCTGTACAGCCAGGTCAAGGATCCGAAGCACTATGGCCGCAAGGTGCTGAACGAGTTCGTCAAGTCGGGCGCGCCGGAAGAAATCCTGTAYGTCAGCAAGCCGCACATCGGCACCTTCCGCCTCGTCAAGATGGTCGAGCAGATGCGCAATGAAATCCTGGCGCTGGGCGGCGAGATCCGGTTCCAGACCCGCGTCGAGGACGTGCTGGTCGAGGACGAAGGCGGACTGTCGGGGCGCCAGGTCGTCGGCGTGAAGCTGCACACGGGTGAAGTCATTCCGACCCGCCACCTGGTGATGGCCGTCGGCCACAGCGCGCGCGACACGTTCCAGATGCTGTACGACCGCGGCGTCTACGTCGAGGCGAAGCCGTTCTCGATCGGCTTCCGCGTGGAACACCCGCAATCGCTGATCGACGTGTGCCGCTTCGGCCCGAACGCCGGCAACAAGATCTTGGGCGCGGCCGACTACAAGATCGTGCACCACGCCTCGAACGGCCGCAGCGTCTACAGCTTCTGCATGTGCCCGGGTGGCACCGTCGTCGCCGCTTCGTCCGAGGAAGGGCGCGTCGTCACGAACGGCATGAGCCAGTATTCGCGCGCCGAGCGCAACGCCAACAGCGCGATCGTCGTCGGCATCACGCCGGCCGACTTTCCAGGCCACCCGCTGGCGGGCATCGCGTTCCAGCGCGAACTGGAATCGCGCGCGTTCGTGCTGGGCGGCGGCAGCTATGACGCGCCGGGCCAGCTGATGGGCGACTTCGTGCGCGGCGTGCCGTCGAAGGAATTCGGTTCAGTGACGCCGTCGTTCAAGCCGGCCGTGCACCTGACCGACCTGGCCCCGTCCCTGCCCGACTATGCCATCGTCGCGCTGCGCGAAGCCTTCGTCGCCTTCGACAAGCAGATCAAGGGATATTACAAGGAAGACGCCGTGCTGACCGGCGTCGAGACCCGGACCTCGTCGCCGATCCGCATCAAGCGCCACGACGACAACCTGCAAAGCCTGAATACGCGCGGCCTGTACCCGGCCGGCGAAGGCGCCGGCTACGCGGGCGGCATCATGTCGGCCGCGATCGACGGCATCCGCGTCGCCGAGGCCGTCGCGCTGGCGATGGTTAGCTGATTCTCGTTCTTACTTACCGTCCGGGGCCGATGGCGCCCCGGCGGCCGTCTCCCCCCCCCCCCGCTTCCCACTGCCTGCGTCACCTCCGTCTGGTGCAGCCGGCCCCGTGGGCACGCCTGAACGTCTGGCATCTGCGGATTTCACGCGGAAACTTTGTATTAAATTCTTACAAGTAGTAATGCAAATGTGTCTGTTTTCGACGTAATTACGCAACAAAATCACGTGGATTTTTGTTTCTGTCGTGTATGTTTACCATTCATGAAATATTGGTACACCGCTATTTCATAACTTGTAACCTACAACAACAGGACCAAGATGATTGCAGAAAAAACCATGGCGCGTACCCTGCGCCTCATATTCTCCGGCACCACTCTCGCGGCCGGCTTCGGACTCTCCGGCACCGCCCTGGCGCAAACCCAGGAAGTCCAGCATGCGCCGATCGCCCGCGTGGAAATCACCGGCTCGGCGATCAAGCGCATCGACGCAGAGACTGCCGTGCCCGTTACCGTGCTCAAGGTTGACGACCTGAAGAAGGAAGGCATCACCACCATCGAACAGGTGATGGCCAACCTGAGCGTTTCCCAGGCCCAGCAAGGCACCAGCCAGTCCGTCGGTAACAGCACGGGCGGCGCGTCGTTCGCCGACCTGCGCGGCATCGGCCAGAACAAGACCCTCGTGCTGCTGAACGGCCGCCGCCTGGCGAACAACGCCTATGACAGCTCGGCACCCGACCTGAACATGATCCCGTTCGCCGCGCTCGAGCGCGTCGAAGTCCTGCGCGACGGCGCATCGTCGCTGTACGGCTCGGACGCCGTCGGCGGCGTGATCAACTTCATCACCAAGAAGAATTACCAGGGCGGCGTCGTCACCGCCGGCATCGACACCCCGGCGCACGGCGGCGGCAAGTCGTACAACGGCAACCTGGCGCTCGGCTGGGGCGACCTGGACAGCCAGGGCTGGAACTTCTCGGCCGTACTCGACCATCAGGAACAGTATCCGCTGACCGGTACCGACCGCCCGTACAACACACGCTACGCCGGCGGCCTGTCGTCCTCGACCTTCCCGGCCAACTACTATCAGGGCGGCGACAGCGTCAACCCGGCCGGCCCGGGCTGCACGACCGGCGTGCACCTGATCCCGGACGGCAGCACCGGCTGCCTGATGACGACCTCGTCGTTCGTCGACTATATCCCGCGCAACGTCCGTGACTCCGGCCTGTTCCGCGGCACCCTGAAGCTGGGCCAGCATGAACTCGGCGTCGAATACCTGACGAGCCAGAGCATCGTGGCCACCACCATCGCCCCCGTTCCRTACGGCGGCCTGTACATGAACCGCCTGCGTCCGGACGGCACGGCCAACCCGTACTATCCGGCCGGCCTCGATCCGACCTACACGGAAACGTTCATGCCGGCCGGCGTGCAGCCGGGCTTCACGCACGTCAAATGGCGCGACATGCCGAACGGCGTGCGCCAGGACAAGAACACGAACCGCCAGCAGCGCCTGGTCGTCTCGCTGGCCGGCAATGTCGCCGGCTGGGATTACGACGGCGCCGCCACCTGGAACGAGAACCGCGTGCAGGAGCAATTGTTCGGCTACAGCAACGGCGACATCATCACCCAGGGCGTCCTGAACGGCGTCATCAACCCGTTCGGCGACCAGACGGCCGCCGGCACCGCGCTGCTGAACTCGGCCTCCCTGTCGGGCGTCATCCAGACCGCGCGCGGCCAGAGCACCGGCCTCGACCTGCACGCCAGCCGCGAACTGGGCGACTGGCTGAACGCCGGCCGCAGCGCCGCCGTGGCGATCGGCGGCCAGGCGTCGTACGACAAGTTCACGAGCGCCGCCAACACCGAGTTCGCCGAGAAGGTCATCGCCTCGACCGGTATCGACCCGAACACCTTGAACTCGGGCTCGCGCCACGTGTACGCCGCGTACGCCGAACTGAACGTGCCGATCAACAAGACCCTGGACATAACGGGCTCGGTCCGCTACGACAAATACAGCGACTTCGGCAACACGACGAACCCGAAAGTGTCGTTCCGCTGGCAGCCGACGCAGTCCGTGCTGGTGCGCGGCTCGTACTCGACCGGCTTCCGCGCCCCGTCGCTGTACGACATCCACTCGGCCCAGACCTACACCAACACCCCAGGCACCTATGACGACCCGGTCACCTGCCCGGGCGGCACCCCGCTGCCGGGCCACGCTGCCGCAGCGAACTGCAGCCAGCAGTTCCAGGTGCTGGGTGGCGGCAACCCCGCGCTGCAGCCTGAGAAGTCGAAGAACGCCACGCTCGGCATCATGCTCGAGCCGCTGAAAGGCCTGAGCGTCGGCGTCGACATCTGGGCCCTGAAGCTGGACCACCARATCGACGTGCTGAGCCTGGACGACATCTTCGCCGACAACGTCACGTACGCCTCCCGGTACCACCGCAACCCGGCCGGCGAACTGTCGGTGGACGGTTCGCAGTGCCCGAACCCGGCGACCTGCGGCTACATCGAGCGGCTTAACCAGAACCTGGGCGGCATCATCACCAACGGCGTCGACCTGTCGGCCAACTACCGCCTGCGCACCTCCGGCTGGGGCACGTTCACGTTCGCGTCGAACAGCACATGGATCCACAAGTACGAGTACCAGAACACGGAAGGTGGCGAATGGCACCAGAACGTGGGCGTATATTCCGGCGACAAACCGGTGTTCCGCTGGCAGTCGACCAACAACCTGTTATGGAACCGCGACGCCCTGTCGGCCGGCCTGACCGCGCACTACAAGAGCGGCTACGTGGACCAGGATCCGACCAACCACGTCGCGTCCTACACCACGTTCGACACCTTTGTCGCCTGGCAGCAGGCAAAGGGCCTGGGCCTGACCCTCGGCGTGCGTAACCTGCTCGACCGCAATCCGCCGCTGTCGTACCAGGATTACACGTTCCAGGCCGGCTACGATCCGCGCTACACGGATCCGCTGGGCCGTACCTTCTATGCGCGCGTGAACTACACGTTCTAAGCTGATACGCACGAGAAAACAAAACGCCCGGTGCTCGCGCATCGGGCGTTTTTATATTGTGCGTCGAATTTGGCGTTTGGTGGGCACGGGGAGCCAACCCTACGGTGCGATTTGCCGTAGGGTGGGCTCCCCGAGCCCACCTGACATCACAACCAGCCCGCCTTCCTGAATTTGCGGTACAGGTAGACACCGACGGCTACCATGATGGCGAGCGCCGTCGGATAACTCCACTTCCACTCCAGCTCGGGCATGTACTTGAAATTCATGCCCCACACGCCGGCGAACGCCGTGAACACGGCGAAAATAGCGGCCCAGGCCGCCAGGCGCTTGTTCACCTCGCTCTCATCGATCGAGACCATCGACAGGTTCACCTGGATCGCGGTGCTGATCGTGTCGCGGATGGTATCCATGCGGCCGGCGATGCGGATCAGGTGGTCGTGCACGTCGCGGAAGTAATCCTGGGTGCCGAGCACGAGCGGCGGCACGCGGCCGCCGTGCAGCCGGCTGATCTCTTCCAGCAGCGGGAACACGGCATGGCGCAGCACGAGGCCCTTGCGCTTCAACTGATACAGCCGCTCGACGTTCTCGCGCTGGGCGCCGTGCGTGAAGATGCGGTCTTCGACGGTCTCGAGTTCGGATTCGAGCATGTCGACGACGGGGAAATAACGGTCGACGACGGCGTCCATCAGCGCATACATGACGAAGGCGGAGCCCATCTTCAGCAGATGCGGCTCGCGCTCGGCCCGCGCGCGCACGCCCAGGAAGCCCTTGATGGTATCGCGCCGCACGGACAGCACGTAGTTCTTGCCGGCGAAGATCGCCAGCTCGCCGGTGGTCAGGTGGTCGCCCTCGACGAGGTCGACCGTGTGCACGACGGTGAACAGGCAGTCGCCGTATTCCTCGATCTTGGGACGCTGGTGGCCGCGCGAGGCGTCCTCGACGGCCAGCTCGTGCAGATTGAACTCTTCCTTCATCTGCGCCATCTCGGCCTCGGAAGCGTCGCGCAGCGCAACCCAGACAAAGCAGCCGGGTTTGTCCAGGTAGTCGCTGRTGTCCTCGACGGGGATGTCGCACAGCTTCCGGCCTTCCTGGTAGGCGACACAGTTGATCAGCATGTCATCGGGTGGTTGTTGCAAAGATGGCAGAGCTTACACCATCAGCGCGGCGCCGGCGATCTACGAACGTCCGCGTGGGCACGGGGTGCCCACCCTACGTCTTTCCGCGAAACGGTAGGGTGGGCTCCCCGAGCCCACGCGTGCAAGCATACGCGCTTACTCGTCTTTGGCGCCGTCGATGCCCAACTCCGCGATCTTGCGCGTGATCGTATTGCGCCCGATACCGAGCCGGATCGCCGCATCGTTCTTGCGCCCGTGCGTGTGCTTCAGCGCGGTGCGGATCAGCGCGGATTCGAACTGGCGGCCCAGCACGTCCATCACCTCGACCTTCCCTTCCGACAGCATGCGCGCGGCCTGGAGTTCCAGCAGACCGATCCAGCCCTCGGCGCCGTTCGRCAGCGCGCCCGGCTCCGCGCCGTGCATCAGGCTTGACGACGGCGACGCCAGCGTGACCGTCCCCGCCCCGCCCACGCCCGAGCTGAGGCCGACGGCGATCCCGTTGCCGCCCGCCGGCATGGGCTGTGCTTGGGTCAGGTCGCGCGGCAGGTCCTTCACTTCCACCGTCTGGCCCGGCGCCATCACCGTGATCCAGTTGCACAGGTTTTCCAGCTGGCGCACGTTACCGGGGAGTTCCAGGCCGGTGAGGAAGCGCAGCGCGTCGTCGCTCATGCGCTTGGTCTCGACGCCCAATTGTCGTGCACTCTGCACCAGGAAGTGGCGCACCAGAATGGGGATGTCCTCGCGCCGCTCGCGCAGCGAGGGCAGGCGCAGGCGGATCACGTTCAGGCGGTGGTACAAGTCTTCGCGGAACAGGCCGTCGCGCACGCGCTGTTCCAGGTTCTGGTGCGTGGCCGCGATGACGCGCACGTTGGCCTTCACGGGCTGGTGCCCGCCCACGCGATAGAAATGGCCGTCGGACAACACGCGCAGCAGGCGCGTCTGCAGGTCGAACGGCATGTCGCCGATCTCGTCCAGGAACAGCGTGCCATTTTCCGCCTGCTCGAAACGGCCGCGCCGCATGGCCTGCGCTCCCGTGAATGCGCCGCGCTCATGGCCGAACAGTTCGGATTCCAGCAGGTCCTTCGGGATCGCCGCCGTATTCAGCGCGATGAACGGCTGTTGCGCGCGCGGGCTGTGCTTGTGCAGGGCGCGCGCCACGAGTTCCTTGCYGGAACCCGATTCGCCCGTGATCAGCACCGTCACGTTCGATTGCGACAGGCGCCCGATGGCGCGGAAGACTTCCTGCATCGCCGGCGCCTGGCCCAGGATTTYCGGGGTTTCGGACGGCGTGATGTCGACGCTGGCCTCGCGCAGGCTCTCTTCGAGCGCGCGGCGGATCAGGGCGACGGCCTTGTCGATGTCGAATGGCTTGGCCAGGTATTCAAAGGCGCCGCCCTGGAACGAGGCGACGGCGGAGTCGAGGTCGGAAAAGGCGGTGATGACGATGACCGGGAGTCCAGGATGGCGTTCCTTGACGGCCGCCAGCAGGTCCAGGCCCGATTCTCCGGGCATGCGGATGTCCGACACCAGCACCTGCGGCGTGTCCGTCTCGAACGCGGCAAGCGCTTCGCGCCCGCTGGCGAAACTCCGGGTGGCGAGGTTCTCGCGCGCCAGGGCTTTTTCCAGCACCCAGCGGATCGATGCATCGTCGTCGACAATCCAGATTGGTTTCATGTAGTTCGTGCTTCCCGCGATGGTTCAAGGGGGATTGTCGGCGCACCGTTCGACCGGCTGCTTATGGCAGCGGGATCATGATGCGGAAATCCGTCAATCCAGGCCGGCTCTCGCACTCGATCATTCCCAGGTGCTGTTGCACGAAGGTCTGCGCCAGCGTCAGCCCGAGACCGCTGCCGCCTTCGCGCCCGGAGACGAGCGGATAGAAGATGCGGTCGCGGATATCGGGGGCGATGCCCGGTCCGTTATCGATGATATGCAAGTCTAATGCCAGCCCGTAACGTACCTTCGCCAGAGTGACCTGGCGCGCCACGCGGGTCCGCAGGACGATCTCCGCGTCGCCCGCCGCGATCTGCTGGCGCAGTGCCTGGGCCGCGTTATGGACGATGTTCAGGACGGTCTGGATCAGTTGTTCCTTGTCGCCGCGGAACTCGGGAATCGACGCGTCGTAGTCGCGCCGGATGGCCAGCCCCACCGGGAACTCGGCCAGCACGAGACTGCGCACGCGTTCGCACACCTCGTGGATGTTGACGTCGCCCACGATGTGCGGCCGGCGATGCGGCGCCAGCAGGCGGTCGACCAGGGTCTGCAACCGGTCTGCTTCCTTGATGATCACCTGCGTGTATTCGCGCAGCGAACTCAGATGCACATCCGGCAGCTCCAGCTCCAGCAGCTGGGCCGCGCCGCGGATGCCGCCCAGCGGGTTCTTGATCTCATGGGCCAGGTTGCGGATCAGTTCCTTGTTGGCCTGGCTCTGGTCGAGGATGCGTTCCTCGCGGTCGAGCTTGAGCTGCTGGACGTTCTCGCGCAGCTCGACGACGACCTCGGCCTCGCCGGCCGCGCTGACGATGATGTGCACGTGCAGCGGGTCGCGCCCCGGACGGAACAGCGTGAGATCCTGGCGCAGGTCGGCATATTTATGGGCGATCGCCTGTTCGCACAGCGCACCCAGTTCGTCGCCATTGGTGAACAGGCCAACCAGCTTCTGGCGCGACATCGCCTTGGCCGAGATGTCGAGCAGCTGTTCGGCGGCCGGGTTGCCATAGCGCACGAGCCCATCGGCATCCGCCACCAGCACGGCGGAGGCGAGCATGTCGAGGCCGGTGAAACGGTCGTTCTGGGAAGGATGGTCCGGGGTCCCGTTCATCGGCAAAGCATGTCCTTATCGTATGTTGGCGAGTTCGCGCTTGAGCGCTTCGACGTTCTTTTCGCTGCGGCCGATGTCGTCGCGCATCTGGGCCACCCGCTCCTGGTACTTGGCGTAGTTCTTTTCGTTGCCCTGGCGCTCGGGTTCGCCGTTGTTGAAGTCGCGCTTCAGGTCCGCCAGTTTCCGTTCCTCGGCGCGCAGTTCGTCCTCGAGGATCGTGCGCCGGTCGTCGTCGCGCGCGCGCTGGGTGGCGCTGTCCACGCGGGGAAACCCTCCGGGATTCGCGCTTGCTGGCGCCGGACGTCCGGCGCCCTGCCGCATCGTCACCGCCGGGGCGGGACGTGGGGCCGGAGCCGGCGCGGCGATGTAACCGGGCAGGTCGAGCACCTTGCAGCCGGGTTTATTGATGTCGGTAAATTCCACCCTGCCGCTCTTGTCGAGGCATTTGTAGACGACGGAATCGGCCCGCGCGCCGCCATGCGCGGCGAGCCCCGCGACCAACGCCAGGCGCAGGAGGAAGCTGCTTGTCATTCGCATCAGGTCATTCTGAATGCATGGTTGGGAAGCTTCCGACTATACCCCATCCAATAAAAAACGCGAGGCAGCCGGCTGGCTTTCCCCGCGTTTTCGTTACCGTGTGGATACACTCCAGTGCCGTTCGTTTCCAATCCGGCACTGGATGATGCCAACGAATTACGACGAGTAGTACATGTCGAATTCGGCCGGGTGCGGGGTCATGCGCAGACGCTGGACTTCGTTCATCTTCAGGTCGATGTACGCGTCGATCATGTTGTCGCTGAACACGCCGCCACGGGTCAGGAACTCGCGGTCCTTGTCCAGGGCTTCCAGCGCTTCTTCCAGCGAGGCGCAGACCGTCGGGATCAGCTTGTCTTCTTCCGGCGGCAGGTGGTACAGGTCCTTCGTTGCGGCTTCGCCCGGGTGGATCTTGTTCTGGATACCGTCCAGACCGGCCATCAGCAGGGCTGCGAAGCACAGGTAGACGTTGGCCAGCGGGTCCGGGAAGCGGGTCTCGATGCGACGGCCTTTCGGGTTCGCCACGTGCGGGATACGGATCGATGCCGAACGGTTACGTGCCGAGTAAGCCAGCTTGACCGGCGCTTCGTAGCCCGGCACCAGGCGCTTGTACGAGTTCGTGCCCGGGTTGGTGATGGCGTTCAGGGCGCGGGCGTGCTTGATGATGCCGCCGATGTAGAACAGTGCCGTTTCCGACAGGCCGGCGTAGCCGTCGCCTGCGAACAGGTTCTTGCCGTCTTTCCAGATCGACTGGTGCACGTGCATGCCCGAGCCGTTGTCGCCGTTCATCGGCTTCGGCATGAAGGTCGCGGTCTTGCCGTAGCTGTGGGCCACGTTCCAGATCACGTACTTCAGGTTCTGGGTCCAGTCGGCGCGCTCGACCAGCGTCGAGAACTTGGTGCCCAGTTCGTTCTGGCCGGCGCCGGCCACTTCGTGGTGGTGCACTTCGACCGGGATGCCCATCGATTCGAGGATCAGCGACATTTCCGAACGCATGTCCTGGAAGCTGTCGACCGGCGGGACCGGGAAGTAGCCGCCCTTGACGGTCGGACGGTGGCCGCTGTTGCCGCCTTCAAATTCTTTCTCGGTCGACCAGGAAGCTTCTTCCGAATCGATCTTGACGAAGCAGCCGGACATGTCCAGTTTCCAGCGGACGGAGTCGAAAATGAAGAATTCCGGTTCCGGGCCGAAGTAGGCGGTGTCGCCGATGCCCGACGATTTCAGGTACGCTTCGGCGCGCTTGGCGATCGAGCGCGGGTCACGGTCGTAGCCCTTGCCGTCCGACGGTTCGATCACGTCGCACTGCATGAACACGGTCGTCTCTTCCATGAACGGGTCGAGGTTCGCGGTATTCGGGTCAGGGATCAGCAGCATGTCCGATGCTTCGATGCCTTTCCAGCCGGCGATCGACGAGCCGTCGAATGCGTGGCCGGATTCGAACTTGTCTTCGTCAAAATGCGAGATGGGAACGGTCACGTGCTGTTCCTTGCCGCGGGTATCGGCGAAACGCAAATCAACGAACTTGACTTCGTTGTCCTTCAGCATCTGCATTACATCTGCGGCGGTCCTTGCCATTCATATCTCCTAAGTCAAAAAGGGGTGTCGACGCCAAACGGGGCGTGCGACAGGCGCGATTTCTTCAAAGCAGAAATTATGCCAGCATTTTGCCATGAGCAAACAAATAATGAATATTTTGATGTCATTTAATCTGCCCTTTAAAATCAATGACACCCGCATAGGTGCACAAATTTGATGCACCCTCAGGCGTTCGCACCAAACAAGTGCAATTTTTCGAGTATGCACCAACTTGATGCGCAACGCACCAAAAGTGCGAGCCGGACCCACCCAGGATAGGAGTAATGACATGAGCAAGACCGACGAGATCCTCGCCAACGCCCGGGCCCGTACGCCCGGCCAGCCGTACGCGGGCGCCGTCACGCCCCAGGAAGCGTATGCGCTGCTGCAATCCGACCCCAGGGTCAAGCTGGTCGACGTACGCACGAATGCGGAGCGCGACTGGGTCGGCCGCCCGGCCATTCCGGACACCCAGCACGGCGCCGTGCAATGGTCGCTGTACCCCGGTGGTGCGCCGAATCCCGATTTCGCCGCACAGCTGCAGAATGCGGCCGCCCCCGACGACGTCGTGCTGTTCCTGTGCCGCTCCGGCGTGCGCTCGCGTCACGCGGCGCGCACCGCCACCGAACTGGGCTACAGGAACGCCTTCGACATCCTGGAAGGCTTCGAAGGCGATCGCGACCCCGAGGGCCATCGCAAGACCGTGGGCGGCTGGTGCAAGGCCGGCCTGCCCTGGATCGGCGCCTGAACCATTCTCTCGTCCCGCTGTCGTACCGTGATAATTGCTGAGATTACGCACGGTGCGCGCGTGCTAGCATGCCGGCTCGTTGTTGACCTGAAGGAACCCCATGAAGATCGAATCCGCCGTCCCTGCCCGCGTCCGCGTGCATCTCCTGTGCGCGGTCGCGGCGCTGCTGTGCGCGTGCGGCCCCGGCGGCCCCAAGCGCCACACGGACGACGGCGATAACGGCGGCAACACCGGGCCCAGCCCGGGCATCACCCTGGTGGCCGGCAATGCGGACGTTGCCGGCAGATTCGACGCCAAAGGCGGCACCGCGCGCTTCTCGACGCCGCGCGGCATCGCCATCGACGCGAACGGGAACCTGTACGTGGCGGACCAGGACAACTTCGCCATCCGCAAGATCGCGCCGGACGGCACGGTATCGACCTTCGCCGGCCGGCTCGGCGCCAGTGGCACGGCGAATGGCAAGGGCAATAACGCCCGCTTCAGCCTGCCCACCGCGCTCGCGATCGACGGCGGCGGCAACCTGTTCGTCACGGATGCCCTGGCAATCCGCAAGATCACGCCGGACGGCAACGTCACGACGGTCACGACGTTCCCGTCCGGCGTCTCTGGCACCGACAATACGCAACTCCCCGCCGGGATCGCCGTCGACACGTCGGGCAATTTGTTCGTCACGACGGGCTTCGATACGCGGCGCTTCCCGATCGATAATCCGGGCCGCTCGGCGCAGCTGGAATCGGGGACCGTCGAGAATGTCTCCGGCGCGAACGACGTGGTGCCGCGCGGCGTCGCCGTGAATGCCGGGGGAACGGCTTATGTCGCCGACCTGAACAAGACGATCAGCCGCGCCGACTCCGGCGCCAACCGCCTCACGCGCTTCGTCGGCACGGCGGGCCGGACCGGCAAGGCCGACGGCAGCGGCGCCGTGCCCAGTTTCCAGCAGGTGGTGGCGCTCACCGTGGACAACAATGGCGACCTGTATGCGGCCGATGCCATCAACAATACGGTACGCAAGATCACGCAAGACGGTGTCGTGACGACACCCGCCGGTACGGCCGGAGCGACGGCGCTGAGGACGGGCAAGCTGCCGGGCAGCTTCGCCGTCCTGCACGGCATCACGACGGACGGCAACGGCACGCTGTACGCGACGTCCGGCAATGCCGTCGTGAAGATCGTCCTGCCCTAACGCCAACGGACCGCATAGTCACTGCCGTAGATACCGTCTCGCCCGTCAAGCCTCACATGGCGTAATTTGGGTCATATGGCCTGCCTGTGTGCACAACACCAAAGCACAGGTGGGCCAGCTTGCGCATGCAGGCGCCGATGACGGCCATTTTGGTTTTGCCTTTGGCGAGCAGGCGTTCACTGAAGGCCTTGATGTGTGGGTTCCATTGGCGGGCGACCAGGGCTGGCATGTATAGCAGCTTGCGCAGATGCGCTGGTCCCTCTTTCGAC
>NZ_JBFUDR010000132.1:0-16520 GCF_056404615.1 Massilia sp. P2_C2
GTGCCAGCCTGGGCCGGCGCCTGGGCAGCGGCTGCCGGCGCTTCCGGTTCCTTGAACCTGGCGCCCGACTGGTTGGCCATATAGACCACGGCGCGGGCGACTTCGACGTCGTCGAGGTCGGGATTGCCGCCCTTGGCCGGCATGGCGCGGATGCCCTGCACGGCATGCTGGACGAGGGTATCGTAACCTTGCGCGATGCGGGCGCTCCAGGCACCGGCATCACCGGCCTTCGGCGCGCCGGCGGCACCCGAGCCATGGCAGGCGACGCACACGGCGTTATACACGGCCTGGCCCGACTGCAACACCTTGGGCGCATTCACATCCTTGAACGCAAACCCTTCCTCGGCCACCGGACGCACGCGCGCGGCGACGGCCTGCGCACTCTGGCTCTCGGACCCGGCGCCACCGAGGGGCTTGTTGGTGGCAAAGATCACCAGCAGGATGATGCCGAGAACAATAATCAGGAAAAAACCAGCGACTGCGATGACGAGTTGCTTGGGAGTCCGGATGAAGGATTGGTGTTGGTTGTGCGCGTCGCTCATGATTTCCTTAATACAAATTAAAAAAACCTGCTTCTGCCCTACGGAAATGCTTATCCAAATGCAATGCCGCCGGGCGATTATAGACGCAAAGAGTTTTAATGGAAACGCAATTTCCGGCCGTGTCGGCCGGTTCCCATAGACGAGGCCCGGGAAAGTCTGTATCCTTCGCATCACTTCGACCAGCGCGGCTGTAGCTCAGTGGATAGAGTATTGGCCTCCGAAGCCAAGGGTCGTGGGTTCGATCCCCGCCAGCCGCGCCATCAAATCAAAGACTTAGGAACGGTTTTCGGAAGTCCAGCCGGAAAGCCCTCACCGTGAAACCTGTCGTGTACCCACTGTGTACCCCATTTTGGTCAACAGGGCGGGTACGCGCAGTCCGTTTTCTTCCATCTTTGGCCTATGTGCCGGGCATCACGGGCACCTGTCCGGCTCTCCCACGGGTGACACTTTGCGTTTCGTTTTCCCAGCACGACGTTGATCTTTTATCCGCTCGTCCAACCGCCTATCCAAGCCCAGGCCGCTCGCCTTCACCATCTCGGCTGTCGGGCGCGCCACCAAGGCATATTCTTGCCCAGCCGTGACTGATGGGCTAAACAGTTGTCATTGTGGTATATCCAGATAGAATGAGAACGCTTTGAATACCTGCCGAGATAGCACGCATGTCATGCCGACGGATTAACTCGTCACTCTTGCTGTCATTGCGATTCCCTCGGTAATGGGGCAACTGCCCGCGTACCACCGCAACGGTCGATAACTGTAGCCATGCCGCTGGTACCTTGCTGTTCCGAATCGCTGGATTGCTTCAGGAACGTTGGGTCCTTGTTCATTTCTTAGTACGAATCGCGATGACAAAACCGCCACCAAACTGGGATGTATGGTTGAACATGCCCACGCTAACGACGCATCAGGCCGTGTGCCTGTCGTTCGGTCTCGACCCGTCCAAGGTGAGCGCCTATGACCGCCAGGGCAAGGTGTGGGGCTGGAGCGCGAATCACATGTTTTCGGCCATAAAAGGATTCGCTGATCGGCGAATGCTGCTGGCTGCGTGCTACCCCGGCGCGATTTCGCCTGTTGAATTGGCGCGGTGGGCACAGACGGTCAAATGGAACATCCCTCTGCAACTGGCCGCGCTCGCTCCAGTGCCCGCTCCGGTTTTCGAAGATGCGCCGGATACCGAAGTCGAATCCGCTCTTTGTTCTGTCATCGCGGCCGGCGAAAATGTGGGCGACCTCAAGAAGGAACTCGAAAAGGCGGGGTGCCGGTTCATATTGATGAATGGCGACGCGGTGTTGCACATCCAAGACGGTACGGTCACCGGGAAATTCGAGTTTCTGGACAATATGTATTCGGCGATTGTCGCCCTGTGCGGCAGCAACGGGCGAATCGCGCATTTGGTCAAGGCATCTAATTCGTCCGGGGGAGGGGCGCGCGGGTCGGCGATCGGTTCGTTGTCAGTATTGTCGGCACCGCCGCGTACTGTTGAAGGCCTCGCGGATCGGACGCAGCCGTTTCCGGCCGATGCCGTGGCGGGGCAACCTCATGAGGCCCCACGCAGGGGCATCACCTCGACCGGAAGATTCTCGCTCAGGGAGCCGAAGCGGGTAGATGCACTCACGGCTGTGATTTTTTCTGTATTAAAAGACGCACACGATGCGGGCGAGCCGTTGCCCAGCGCCCGCCGCGTCATGGACCTATGTCGCGCCAAGAATCCTGACGATATCACGGAGGTGACACACGATGAAATAAAATTCCTGAACGATGATGGCAAAATTGCAACGGCAAACGTGAAGGCGGTAAGGCAGCGAATAGAACGAATGACCGAGTGCTGACTGCAAGATCACAAAGCCCTATTTACTACGGCGGCTTGCTCGGCACTGTCTTCGAATCATGTAGGGTTCCGATCGCTCCGTCATTCATTTCGTCTACACCCTGTAAGAACCCGCGTGACCCGATAAAAACCCGCGTGGCCCGATAAAAACCCGCGTGGCCCGATAAGATTTTCAGGTCTTACCCGCACAAATAAAGTGGCCTCCAGAGCGAATCACGGTGATTCGTAATTCTTGGGAGGCACTTATGAATACGGGACAATTGGCCAAGGAGTTGGGGATCAAACCGCAGTCGATCCGTAAACGCTACTGCGAAACGGGCGCGTATTTCTGCCTGCGCCCCATCAAGCTGCCCAACCGCCGCCTGATGTGGCCCGCCGACTCCCTCGTTCAGTTGGGCATGGTGAAATAATGGGCAAGGACCAATCCCCCTTGTTCCCCGAACTGGTCGTCGAGGCGGCCGTCCCGAAGGCCAAAACCAGCGCCAAGTTCGCCGGGACCGAAAACCCGCGCTATTTGCGTGTTGTTCACGCCTTGTGGCGGGGTGCGCGCAGCCGCAAAGAAATCGACCAAATCGCCGGCGCCGCGAATGGCCCGCAAATCATCGCCAGCCTGCGCGCCCTCGGCTTGACGCTGCCGTGCCGCCTCGTTCCGGGTATCGACCGTGATGGTCATCCCATCCGTTTCGGCGTGTACGAAATGGATAAGGCGGACCGCGTGAAAGTCGCCTGCTGGGGTATTCAACGCGAGCGCAAGGCGCGCGGGGCTGCGCTTGAAAAATAACCTCATTTTCTGCGGCTCCCTGGCGGAGGCATTCGCCAGGGCGTCGCTGCCGTTTCCGGGAGAGGTCATGGTGCCGGGCAAGCTCGTGCGCTTTCCGACGTCGGACAAGGTGCGCGACCGTGCCGGCTGGTGCAAGCTGTTCGACGATGGCTGCGGCGCGGTGTTCGGCTGCCACCGTGACGGCACGAGCTTTACTTGGCAGCAGCGCGACGCTGACGCACAGCCGCCAACCGAAGCGGAACAATACCGTGCACGACTGGTCGCCGCGCGTGCTCGTCAGCAGGCGGAGCGTGAGCTCGCTGCCGATCATGCCGCTGCCGCCGAGACGGCCGTGCTTATCCTGAAGGCCAGCATGGAACTCGACCCCTCGCAGGCCTATGTCGTTCGTAAGGGTATTGTCCCGTACGGCGCGCGCCAAAGCGCGGACGGCGCAATCGTACTGCCGTTGTCCGGTCCCGACGGCGCGCTGCAAACCTTGCAGTTCATCCGCCCTGACGGGCAAAAGCGTTTCCTGCCCAAGGGAAAAACGGCTGCGGGTCGTCTGTTCCTCGGTTGCCCGTCCGATGGCGTGCCAATGACGTTGGTCGAGGGCTGGGCAACCGGGTGCAGCGCCCATGAAGCCAGCGGCGGCGTCGTCGTTGTGTGCTTTTCCGGCGCCAACATGGACGATGTCGCCACCGACCTGCGTCGTCAGTTCCCTAAATCGTCGCTGGTCATCGCGGGCGATTTGGACGCACATGGCAAGGGACGTGACTATGCGCAGGCTGCGGCAAGCGCCGGCGCCCCCGCGGCTGTGCTGCTGCCCGCGTTCGCCGATGGCCGCGACCATGGCGACTTCAACGACCTCGCCCAAGCGGAGGGGCTTGATTCCGTGCGCCGGCAACTGGCCGCTGCGGGAGATGCGCTCGGTTCTGCGGTCACGCTGTTCTCGGTGCCGGCCCTGCCGACTTGCGATGTCCGGGACGGCACCACCGATTCGCGCCCACTGACCGAATACGGGAACGCGCAACGCCTTTTCGATGCCCACGGCGACAAACTTCACTATGTGTATGACGCGGACTCGTGGATTTGCTGGCACGGCGGCGCATGGAAGTGGGACGACGGTTCCGGCGTGCGTTCGCTCTCCGCGAACCTGGCCGGGAAAATCTACAGCGAGGGCAGCAGGCATTTGACCGACGCCGAACATTTCGGGCGTTGGGCGCGCAAAAGCCAGGAGCAGCGCGTCATCAACGCCGTGGTTGGCTTGCTGTCCGACTTCCCGAGCATCCGCTTACCCCACGCCTGCCTCGACGCCGACCCTCTCATCGTTGGGCTGGACGGGGCGAAACAGGTAATCGCGCTGCACACGGGTGCTCAAAGGCCCGCCACGTTATCCGACTACGTCACCAAGACGCTGGGCGTCGCCAGCATCGGCGACGCGGCCAAGGCGGTACGCTGGCTCCAGTTCTTGGACCAAGTGTTCGAAGGTGACATCGAGATGCTGGACTGGTTGCAGCGTTTTTGCGGGTACCTGCTGACCGGATCGACGCAAGAGCAGGTCTTCCTGTTCTGCTTCGGGCTGGGCGCCAACGGTAAAAGTGTATTTATCGAGGTGCTGAAACACGTCATGGGCGATTACGGGCGCGCCATCGCGTCTGAAACGCTGAGCGAGTCGAGGCGTCAGGCCGGCGGAGCCACGCCCGATTTAGCGGCGCTCATCGGCGCGCGGCTCGTGGTGTCATCCGAAACAGAGGACAACGCGGCGCTGGCCGAGTCGCTGGTCAAGAGTCTCGTTTCCGGCGACAGCATGGCGGTGCGGCGCCTGTACGCAGCGCCGATGCAGTTCACGCCCTGTCTCAAGTTGGTGATGGCTGGGAACCACAAGCCGATCGTGAAAGGGAACGACCACGGCATCTGGCGCCGTGTGCGCCTGGTGCCGTTTAACCGGACGTTCGCGCCGGATGAGCGCGACCCGCGCTTACTCGACAAGCTCAAAGCGGAAGCACCACACATCCTCGCATGGATGGTCGCGGGTTGCATGGAGTGGCAGCGACGCGGGTTGGCCGATACCCCGGCGGTGATTCGTCAGGCGACCGATGCCTATCAAGTGGACCAGGATTTGACGGGCCGCTGGCTCGACGAGTGCACGACGCCGAGTAAGTACGGCGAGACGTCGTCCGGCGACCTGTATGCAAGCTACAAGGGCTGGTGCGTTGAGAACGGTCTGCACCCGGCCAGCTCGGTGGCGCTCGGTCGCCGCATCAGCGAACGCGGTTACGTCCAAAGGAAATCGCACGGTAAGCGCATCTGGTGCGGCTTGCGGCTGACCAGCAAATCCTATGTTGATGCTGGCGCGTACGCGCGCCTCAAAGGTATATAGCGCGGGAGAAAAAGAAAATATCAGTGGACCGGGAGCGCATGGGGCGTTTGACGGCTGTTTTTCGGAAACATACTCATGCTTTGCTTGTTGGGAGAAGTTTTGGAAATACGTGAAAAAGTGCCCCGACCGCCCCGCTGTTTTTCAGCGCAGTTTCAACTTTTCGAGGTAACAACGTGACCCGCAATGCTACCGTATGGCAAGTAGTTGACGCTAACGCGCCTGCGATGAGCACCGTCCAGAACGGCCGCGTGACGAAAAAGAAAAGGATGAGGCGGGGCGAATCGTTGACTTCGCCGCGTCGCATCAGGGCCGTGATGGAAAGGCAGTTGCCCGCCTTGGAATACCGCAGGCTCGGCTACACCTACGCGCAGATCGCCGAGGCGCTTGGTTACGGTAGCGCGCAGGCCGCCTATAAAGCGGTCGCGGCGGCCTTGAAGCGCGTCGTCCGCGCGCCTGGCGAGGACGTATTTTTGCTGGAGCTAGAACGGGTTGATGCGCTGTTCGTCCGACCTTATCAGGATGCGCTTGCCGGCGACCTGATGGCGCTGTCGGCCTGCCTGGCCATCATGGAAAGGAAATGCCGGATGCTCGGACTGGATGCGCCGGTCAAATCGGAGTGGGTGCACGCTGAACGGTAAAGGTACCAGGCCGGTGATGGCCCGGCGAGGTTAGGACTTCGCTGCAAACTCAGTAGTTAAACCTTCAGAAGCGACGAACAGCTAGCGTCTTGCGCTCTTTATGTAGCAGGGCGAGACGCCGAGCTGTTTAGCAGCGGCTTTAACACTGACCGCCCTGGCGGCGGCGGCACGCCATCGACCAACTGGACGGTTCGCGCAAAGCAGGCCGCGCTTGGGGGCTGGCGTCGCAGCCAACGGCCAACGGCGGTTGTCGCCGACCCCCATCCACGCTGCCGCGTGACAGGAATTATGCCGTGGTCGTCATCCCGTCCAGCAGCCGCATCAGGTCCGGCGGCTGACGCACGAGGTGGTAGCTCCACCGCCCGAACCGGCCGTCGTTGTTCACGGCGTTGCACCAGCGATGCGCAGCGCTGGCTTTGACTTCGGCGTCGCCAAGCTGGCCCTTGATTTCGATAATGGCGCGCTCGCCGCTTACCAGCTCGACAATGAAGTCCGGTAGGTAGCGGCGCCGCACGCCATCCTTGCGGTACGGCACGACGAATCCAAGGTGGTCGTTCTTGACCCAGCGGAGAACAGCATCATGGGCGTCCAACGCTGTCGCGGCCGACTGTTCCCAGGTCTTGGTGTCGGCCACCATCGCATTTAGGTGGCACTTCTGCACAGGCCAGGGCTGGCGCCCGGTGAAAAACTCGACATGTCGCGTCGAGCGCTCGCCGGCTGGCCCCGGGGTGATGATGGGCCGCTCCTGGTTCTGCCCGCTCTCGTCCACCGGCTGCAGGGCATCGAACAGAATACCCACTGCACGCTGGAAGTATGGGTTGAGCGCCACATCTTGCCCTGCGCGGTTGCCCTTGCAATCCAGCTTGTTCGCCAGGAAGTGCTGCGCGTAAGTCAGCAACTGAGGGAACAGGCGGTGCATCGGGATGGTGTCGCCCTGCTCCTGCTGCCAGTGCTGAGCCACCACCTTGGCCAACGTGAAGGCCACCTGCTGCACACGCACCCGCATGCGCCAGGCATCCAGCGTCACGACGGCGGCGGCACCAGGACCATAGGCCGCGAGCGCGCCGTCCTGCGTGGTTAGCCCTTTCATCAGCACTGTGTCGGGCACGTCCATCGGGTCAAGCACCAGCGTCGGCACCTTGGCCCAATCGACCGACAGACGGGTAATGCCGGGGTCTGTGTAGCCCTCCACCACAGGGAAGTTGATTTCGTACTGGGCCTTTGCAGGCACGGCATAAATCTGGTTGGCTGGCGGCGTCGGCGGCTGGTGGGTACCGCCCTCCACTTTGAACGGGATGAGTTCGAAGGGCACGCCGAAGACCTTAGCCGTCTCCTCACGGAAGAAGCCCGTAGCCTCATCCACCGCATAGGACGTGCGCCGCAGCGCGCGCCCGACCACCTGCTCACACAGCAGTTGCGAGCCGAAGGGCCGCAGGCCGACGACGTGCGTCACCGTCGTGGCATCCCATCCCTCGGACAGCATCGCCACGCTGATGATGCAGCGCACGTCGCGACCCGGCGGCACGCTGGCGTCGGTGGTCACGAGGCCGTTGTCGTCTTCCAGCGCCTTGTGGTTGTGCTTGTCCACGAGGGCCGCGTATTCCTCGGGCACCTTGCCGCCGGGCCAGGCGGTCTTGCCGATGGTCTCCAGCACGAAGCGCAGGCGCCGCGCTTCGTCGTTCTTGCCACCGCCCTCCGCGATGTCCTCGGCCACCTTGCTATCGACGCGTACCGTCCATTCCCGGCCGGGCGCATTGCGGAATTGCTCGGGGGCTGCGCCATAGTCGCTCTTGCCATTGGCGAGCCAGTCGAACAACTCCTTCGCCAGTGACGTGTCGCGGCACACGATGATGAACACCGGCGGCACGTTGCTCTTGCGGTGCCCCGCCTGGTATTGCGTCTGCCACTCTGCGGCCGTCTTACGCCACTCGTCGGCAAGCTGGGTGATGGGCTGGGTCGCGTAGCGCATCAGCACGTCAGGCGTGAGCTTGCCGCTCACGCCGTCCTTTTCAGCAATCTGCTGCACCCAGCGCCACACGTTGAAGTAGGCCGGCGTCTCGGTACCGCCGATGTCCTGCGTTGGCAGTTGCGGAATCTTCACCAGTCCGGCTTCGATGGCCTCCAGCAGGCTGAAGTCGCTCACCACCCATGGGAAAGGCTTGCCAACCTCGTTGCCGCTGCCCTGGATGAAGAACGGCGTGGCTGACAAGTCCACGCAAAGACGGATGCCGCTGCTGCGTCCGCCCAGCGCCTTGTTGATACGGTCCAACCCTTCGACCCACACTGTGGCTTCGCGGGCATCGATCTCGGCCGTTTCCTCGTCCACCGCGAACACGTCGTCGGCATCGAGCTTGCCACGCCGGTAGGCATGGTGCGCCTCATCGTTCATCACGAGGATGGCCGAACTGCGGCCCTTGCGATTGCCCAGCACGCGGCGCAGGAACGCGGTGTCGCTCTCGTAGTAGCGCACCTCCTTGACCTCGAAGCCGACCAGGTTGCCCTTGGCATCGCGCAGCTCGCGCAGGATGTTGAAGGCACCTGTCAGTGCCTGCTGCCGGATGTCAGCCTCGGTCAGCTCGTCGCGCCCACCGAGCTTCACGGAACGCATCTTCTCGACCGGCACGCCACGTTTGACCACCTTGGCCGTGGTGCCGTTCACGTCGGACAGCTCGCGCCGTTCGAGGTTGTGCCAGTTGGTGATGAAGACCTCGCCACGCCGGAGGTCGGGCATGCGGTGTAGCGGCACCAGTTGCCGCGTGCGGTACAGGCTCAACTCGTCGAGGTTGGGGTCCAGCTCGCGCAGGCGGTCGCGGATGGTCACGTTCGGGCAGACGATGAGCACCGTGTCAGAGTAGGCCGCTGCCTGCGGCTGCGCCACCTTGTTGAGAATAGACCAGGCCGACAGCATACCCATGACGGTGGTCTTGCCGCTGCCGGTCGCCATCTTCAGCGCATAACGCAGGAACGCCTTGTAGCCCTCTGCCTTGGCGTCCTCGCCTGGTTCGTCGCCGGGCACCTTGACACCTTGCTTCAGGTCATCAGGCCCTTCGACCAGGAACAGCACCGTCTCGACCGCTTCGAGTTGGGCAAAGAACAGCCGCTGCGCACGGTCGGGAGAGCGCCACAGTTCCAGCAGTTCGCGCGTGACCTTGGTCGCCCCGGCGTAATCGCGTGCGCGCCAGTCCTTCAGTCGCTGGCGAATCAGGTTCGCCAGGTCCAACAAGTATTCCTCGCCCCTGGAGGCGTCATCCAGCAGCGACTGCTGGCCCTTGGCTTTGCGCCCACGCGCCGCGCGCTCGGGCACGCGGAAGAAGTACGAGGCCAAGCGCCGGCTTGGCCGCTTCTCCGGCTGCCTCGCCGCCTCGATGTGCCAGTGATGTGCCGGCTCGTCGTAGGGCGAGTTGATGATGGGAGCTTCGACGGCGTTGATTTGGTTCATCGCGGCTTCCTCACCTTCAACACGCAGCAGCGCTCAGACATCAAGCTCATGTCCTTGCTGAGCCCCGTCTGCACCAGGTGCATGCCGATAAGCGAAAGGGCGCGCTCATCCTGCAAATCACTCGGGAAGTGGTCATCGGTCGTCTCGACCTGGCGGAACGCCAGGGCTCCACAAAGTGCGTCTTCTTCGTGATGCGACACGCCTGCTACGGCGTCAATCGGGACCGAGACTCCTGCCCGGCTCGTAATGAACGCCTCCCAAAAGAACAGCTTGCATTGACCGGAAGCGAACTCACGCCATCGTGTGGTTCCGGTTGCATTTGCATTCAATCCGGCCAGTTTCGACAGAATCCAGTTGACCTGTACAAGGCCCGTCGCCAAAACCGAAGCTCCCGGGCCGCCGCACCAATTCAAACCCTGTTCTCCGAGGCGGCAATCCGTCATTGCCGCCGCATCCTCGCGCTTGGGCACGTAAAGGGGGCACTCGAAGCCAACGGCAACCGACCTCCGAGCCTGCACGTGCGCGGCCAGCGCGTCAACAAACTGTCCCAGGTCGCGTCCCGTTCTCTGGGTACCCTGATACAACACGGCCCACCCCACGTTTCCCTTCTTGGGCGAGCCGACATCGACACAGGCAATGACGGTCGGTTGAAAGAGTTCGCCCGTCATGCCTTCACCTCCAACACCCGCATCAGCTCGTTGCCGCGGTCGTCGATGACCTTCACGGCCACGCGCTGCCTCGACCCCACCGCGAAGGGCTCGCTAACGGTGCCGGCAAGGTGCGACCACACCGACGGGTCGAACTCGGCCTTCAGGGACTTCTGCAGATTGTCCCACGCGGCGGTCTTGGGGAAGAACACCTGAGTGGCGTAGAAGCTCAGACCGTCATAGTCAGTGTCCAGCATCCACGCGGGCATGTTCTGGCCCTCAATGGCCTCCTGCTCCATCGTCGCCGGGTTGAAGATGTCCAGCCCCAGAAGTTCGACCTCGTACAGCGCGGCGCCGTCGTCATTCTTCTTGCCCGATTTTCGCAGCACAGCATCGGGCAGGCCGGTGACGGAGAAAATTTCGCTGGCCCGGCTGGTCTTCAGCAGGTCCGACATCGCCACGTCGGGCGTAACGGTGACATAGGTGCAGGGCACGCGCAGCTTTGCCCGGTCTTCCAGCAACTCGCGCGCCTTGGCCTGAATGGCGAACCCGAAGAAGTAAAGGCTAGGGAACTTCAGGAAGTAGGCTTCGCGTGCCGCCTCAAACACGACATCAGACGAGATGGCGCCGTCCTCCGGGCCGAAGACAATGGCGATGCGAGAACCCTCGCTATCCGTTCCCTCGGCATGCAGCACGTCGCTGTCGTTCATACGACGGATGTCAGCCAGCACCAGTTCCCGATTTCCTGGCAGGCGCAATGTCTTGGACTGGCGCAGCACCTGGGTCATGCGCTCGATGTGGGTTGCGGGGTCGCCGTAGCGAGCGACGGGTTCGGCCACGGCCCGCGGCAGGCCGCCGTTTGCACCATCGGCCGCGCCGATGGCATCGTCCAGCGACTGCGGGGCACCAGTCGGCGCCGCTCCGGCAGGCTCTTCGTCCATCACTTGGGCTGGCGCAATGGTGGCCTCGACCACAAATGGCCCGGCCACGCGCACCACGCCGCTGTTCACCTCGGGGCGGTCCACGAGCATTTCGGTGGCCGGCGCCTCATCGTTAGCGATGGACTTCAGCGTGATGTGCGGCACCAGCCCGCCGACCTCTTCACCCTTTCGGTTCTGGCGGCGCTTGTATTCGAAGCCGCCCACCGGGCCGGCCTGCGGATTTTTCAGCTCGTAGTACGGATAAGTTGCCGTCAGCAGGCGCTGCCGGGCTAATGCAAGCGGCACACGCGACGTGTCGCAGGTAATCCAGCGCCGCCCCCATTGCTCGGCCACAAATGCGGTTGTTCCTGAACCGCAGGTGGTATCCAAGACCAAATCACCGGGGTCCGAGCACATAAGCATGCATCGCTCAATGAACTTCTCAGCAGTCTGGACAACGTATAACTTCGCCTTTGCAGCAGGCTTGTCAGTCCAACAGTTATCAAACTGCTGCCAAGCGAAGTCTGTCTGATAGCTCTTGAAGTATGGGTCTTTCCCCAAAACGAATAGCCGCTTGCGCTCCTTCAGTCGCTCAATACCAGGAGGGTTTGTTGACCAGCTTTTGCCACCAGCGGGGAAAAAGGTTTTCCCATTCAATTCAAACTGAAAAGTGCAACTTTCCGTGAAACCCGAAGAAGTTAGGTTTCGCCTGCGGAAGACGCCAGAATGGTCGTTGAGGGCTTCAAACTCATCTTCGCTCAGAATCCTGTAGCCTAGCGGCTGACTCGCATCGTCGATGTACTTGTATTCGCGGTCRCCACTGATGTCGCGAGGCTTGAAGATGGGACGATATTTTTGCCTCGTCGCATCTTTCGAATACCAAAGAATGTAGTCGTAGACACGCGCGAGGCCTTTTTGACCTAGTGGATCAGCGGCCTTGAACGCAATTTGCGCTGAGAAGTTGCTTTCGCCAAAAATTTCATCGAGTATTTCTCGAACATGATGGATATTTTCGTCAGCAATTTGAACGAAAATACTTCCAGTTTCATGTAGCAATTCCTTCGCAAGTAGGAGCCGGTCTCGCATGTATGTCAGGTACGAGTGTAGTCCTAATTCCCAGGTATCTCGGTACGCCTTAACCATYTCTGGCTCGCGAGTCATATCGCCATCGCCGCCATGTTTTACATCGCGGCGCCGAATGAACGGCTGAAAATTCGACCCGAACTTCACCCCATATGGCGGGTCCATATAAACCATCTGAACCTGACCGCCCAGACCCTCGAACTCCAACAGCGAGTTCATAATTTGAAGGCTGTCGCCGAGAATCATCCGGTTCTGCCACGGCCCCTTGTGCTCGTAGGCGTCGAGCTTGTCGGTCACGTCGAGACCGCTATCGCCGAACAGGTCGAGCGTCGTTCCCTTGGCCTTACGATTTTTGATGCCGTCAAGGATAGCCTTGGTGGAGTGTCGCTCGTGCACGAACAACGGGATGGTCGGTAACTCAATTTGGTGGCGCTCGGCCTTGCCGGCCCAATTCAAGAAGGGCTGTGACAACGCCTTTAGTATGTCCGCTGCATTCTTCAGCGATTGCACCTGAACGCCGCCACTTGCCCAGCGCTGCGGCTCGGCGAAGACGGCCGCCTCACCCTCGACGGCACATCGCTGCACAAGGCCGATGAGCCACTCGGCGAGTTCGCGGTCGCTGTTTTCGTCCCAGCTAAGGGCGGGGTCGAGGCTGCTGTCGTAGCGGTAGGTGCGCGGTGGCTTGCGACCCGTGAACTGGTCCTGCACGCCGACGTCAGGCCGCTGCGTGGCTTCCTGGCTGTGATGGTAATCGGTGGTTTGCAAAGTGGCAGCGGATTTCGCGGTGCGACGAGTGGCCAAGCTTCCTCCAATAACTGCTAGTTCTGTTGATAATTTGCACAATTCTACCAGCGGAACTACATCATTTAACGAAAAGAAACAGCGTAGCATGGGCAAATCGGTGGCTTGCCGAGCCGGTGTGAAGCCCGAGGCAGGCGTCGCTCGGCGCTGTTTTTGCGCTACGCGGTAAGAAGTGGCAAGACCAGTCCACTTGCTGACAACCGGCAACCGGGCTGGATGGGGATGCGGGGCGGTTTCGCCGAGCGAGCCGAGGGCACCTGGAGGCGGTTTCTGCTGGGGCGAAACCTCGTCCGGCTGGACTCGTCGATATACGACTTGAGTAACGCTAAGGCGCGTATKTAGGGTGCGGCGTGCGGCCCGCAAGCCGCCGTGGGCGGCCGCATCACCGATGGGCGCGTCGGCGCGTTATTACATGAGGGGCTGCACAAGAAGGTGACCACGGCACGCCTGATACGAACGCCTGGCGCAGTCACGCGCCGGCCGCGAGACGCAGGCCCGGCGCAACCGGCGTAAACTCGACAAGGGCCTGCTCCAGAATCCAAGATTCGATCAGGTCATGCCACTTGCGCAGCAAGTCGAGGGGGCGACGACGGTAATGTTTTTCTGCCAGTGCGCTCGGCTTGTGTCCCATGATCTGGGCAGAAATTCCGCTCGGCATTTCCACCCACTCGCACAGCGTTCCGAACGAGCGGCGCAGGCCATGTAGCGATACGTGTGGCAATCCCGCTGCTACCAGTGCTTTGGTGTGTGCCAGCCGGGGTTCAGCCAGTCGGCCGTTCGCGGCGGTTGGGCTGCTGAAGACCCAGTCATTTCGTCGGGGCAGTGAGTTGAGCAGAACCGAAAGATAGGGCGTTAGCGGGATTACCCGGAAGCCTTCGACCTTGTCCTTCAGGGTCAGGCTGCGCCATTTGAAATCGACATCGGACCAACGCACCGACGCCATCTCTTCGCGTCGCGCTCCGGTAATCAGCAGGGCCTGAAGATAGACCCTGATGACAGGGTTCGAGATTTGTGCCACCGCCCGGAACCAGTCGGCTAATTGTTCCCGTTGCAGGCAGTCGCCTTCCTTGGTTTTGCTGCGCGGGACGACATCCTTGACTTGATCGGCGATGCAGCACTCTGCCTGGACCACATTCTGAAACTGCGGCTGGTTGGTACACCAGCGGATAAACGTCCTGAACTTGCGATAGGCGTTCAGGGCGAACGTCGGGCGAGTCGCGCACTCCGCAACAAGCCATTCCTGGACTACGGATGCCGTGATCGAGTGCAGCGGTTTGCTGAGCAACGGGGCGAGCGGTCCTGGCTTGGTGGACCCCGCCCCTTTCTTCGTAGGACTGCCCCCGGCGCTCGCGGCGATTGAATGATCGGCACGGTGTTGGTCGCCCCATCTGGGGTGCGGAGCGGCGATATAAGCGTCCCACGCAGTTCGAGCGATCAGTTCGCGCTTCGCCGTTTCCGCCGCCCGTTCCTGTTCATGAATGGCGCGCTGCGCCTCCTTCGCGGCATGTTCGGCTTCCCGCGCGGCATGGGCCTCGGCCTTCACACGGCGTGGGTCCAGCCCGTTATCGATCAGCACCCGCAAGCGGGCAGATTCGGCGCGCGCTGCCGTTATATCCCATGCGGCAGGGTCGCCAATCGTGACTCGTATCACTTCGCCCCGCAGTTTCGCCTGGAATATGAAAGCCTTTGCCCCAGCAGGGGTGGCGCGCAGACCAAGGCCAGGGACGACGGCGTCCCAAAGGAACGAGGGCGATTTACTCCCCGCGGTGCAGTTGAAGGTTTCAACACGCCCTGCCGTGAACTTCACCTTTGCCATAGCCATCCACCATTATTAGTCTCATGTACTCCGCGTGTACCCCGTTACAGGGAACATCGATAAATGTAAACGAACCTGGGTGGAATGGCAAATTCTTTCTAAGTTGCTGAATATACGATCTATTTTGTTGTTCTGGTCTGCCGGGCTGAAGCATGAATTTGACGAGTTGTCTGGCCTCCGAAGCCAAGGGTCGTGGGTTCGATCCCCGCCAGCCGCGCCATCTAWTCAAACACTTAGCGACATAGCTCTTCTTGAGAGAAGTCGCTGGGTTACGCCGGGGTTACTTCAACCTACTTCGCCCGCTGTTTTTGGTGCGATTGCCGCCCGAAGATGCTAATGTTTCGTCTTAGCAAACTGATTTCAGTAAACTTTGGGGCACCACATGTATTACCAAGGCTTGTCGTCGTTCATCTGGTCCGTGGCAGATCTTTTGCGCGGCGGCGACTACAGGCAAAGTGAATACGGCGAAGTCATCCTTCCTTTCACCGTTCTGCTCCCTGATCCCTTACTGCTGCGCACGGCAGGCCAAAGCTTTTACGGGGAGCACCACCATGGATGAGCAAGCGCTGCGTGATTTTCTACGCCAAAGCTTTCCCAAGGAGGACGCAAGCTGCGAGTGGAAGGAGTTCAAGAACCTGACTCATGCCGTGAGCGGGCACAAGGGCGAGGACATTGCCAGCTACGTCTCGGCCATTGCGAATATGGAGGGCGGGCATTTGCTGATCGGCGTCGAGGATGGCACGCTGAACATCGTCGGCATCGAGAATTTCGCTGGCTATACGCCAGACAATCTGGGCCCGCGCCTGCTCGGGCGCTGCCCCAACCTCGATGCCGAGGCGTTGCGGGCAGAGGCCTTCGTAACGGAAGACTCAGGCAAGACGGTATGGGTCTTGCACATCCCCCGACATCGGCCTCGCCTGCCAGTCTATGCCCATGACAAGGCCTGGCAGCGCCTGGCCGATCGCTTGGTCGAGATGCGTCCTGAAAGGCTAACGGCGATCCTGGATGAGCCTATTGAGTTGGTTGACTGGTCGGCCCAGGTGGTGCCGGCTGCCACCGTGGCCGATCTGGATGCCGGGGCGCTCGCGCTGGCAAGGCAGAAGTTCAAGGAGCGACACGCAACCGCACCATTCCTCGACCAAATCGACACATGGCCGGCGGAAGTGTTTCTGGACCGCGCCAAGCTGACAGCCAACGGTCAGATCACGCGCGCTGCGCTGTTGTTGCTGGGAGGGTCGTCGGCTGTCCACCTGCTGTCTCCGAATCCGGCACAAATTACTTGGAAGCTGGAAACAGAAGAACGCGCCTACGAGCATTTCGGCCCGCCCTTCCTACTGACGACCACGCAAGTCCTGCAGCGTATCCGCAACATCAAGCAGCGCCTGTTTCCAGCCAACCAACTGTTGGCAACCGAGGTGTTGAAATACGACACGCGGGTGATTTTGGAAGCCTTGCACAACTGCCTAGCGCACCAGGATTACACGCGGCAGGCTAGGGTGCTGCTGACCGAGAAGGTGGATCGCCTGATCTTCGAGAATGCGGGCGGCTTTTTCGAGGGAATGGCCGAGGAATACTTTACTGGCGAGCGCACGCCCAGTCGCTATCGCAACCCTTGGTTGGCCCAAGCTATGGTTCAGTTGGGCATGATCGACACCATGGGTTATGG